>CABMCA010000058.1 GCA_902384525.1 uncultured archaeon | reverse complement strand
CTAGATAAAATGTTCCAATGATTCTACATTGAACTCCAGCATAACCTAAATAGACACGCGTTTTCGCGTCCATTATTCCGTCTCCATCCCAATGCCTGTCAGTATCTCCACTAACTCGCTGGGCGGTCTCAACTCTTATTCTTTCTGCTTCTGAACTATTTGGTAATTGTGCTGCATCCATTACGCGAAGCAGTATAAATGAAGCGTCCTCCTCTTTGAAGTCAATATCTGCATTATCCGGATCAATGCGTGTGGCAATAAGAAAACTCAAACTCGGTATTCCTCCAACATTTTTTCTCTCATTGTCATGTATTTGGATTTTGGCATTTTCGTAGTTTATGGAGAAAAGTTCTCCAACGTACTCGCTCTTTTGAATAAGTTGCTGAAACAATTTCTGAGCATCTTTTTTTTGCCTGGCTTCAAGGTCTTCAGTTATGCCTTTTTCTATTGTCATTTTTTTCCTGTTTGTCAAAATTGATTTCTAGTCCGTGCATTCCCCCTTTAACATCCCGTATATCCGCGTCCATGCGGGATAGACGACGCTATCTTCTTCGCAAGCCAGGTCCTTTCTTCTTTTGGCATATCCTCAAGGTTCGCAGTATCAAAATAAGACAGTTCCTCATCAGTCGTTTCAACCGTTGAGGCTATCTGCCTTGCCATTTCCATCCGTTCTTCTTTTGAGGCTTTGAATAACCAGGGACGAAGGTTATTATTCGTTGGCTTATTAAAAATTAAGGCTCCTCCCATCTCCCTCACACTCCCACCCCATACCTCTTCCTGTCCAGGAGCTCCTGTTTCTTTCCCTCATTCCATCCGCTCACAGCCTGGATATACCCGGTCACCCTGCTCAGGTGCTCCACATTATCGCTCTCGCAGTTGGGGCATTCATCCAGCAGTCCTGAAGCCACATGGAAATCATCCATACAAACCGTCATGTCCTTCGTGAAAGCAAAATAACCGACCTGCGTATTCTTCGCAATATTCATTGCAAATTCCTTGAGGCCATGCGGGTCCGGCGCAGCTTCGCCAAGCCAGATATCAAGGATATTGCCTCCATCCACTATCGGGAAAAAGGTCTCTTCAAGCTTGATGCGCGCAGGGAGTGACACATCTGCATTGGGGGGTATATGCGTGCCATTTGTGTAATAGATCGGCAGGTCTCTTGTTTCCGAGATGTGCTTCAATGCTTCCGGAACGTTGCCTTTTATAATCGGCTCTGCGCATTTCCTGTATTCCTTATGCAGGATATCAGATACTGCAAACCTCTGGGCTGTTGTCTCGGCCGGGGTTCTTGCAAGCGCTATCTCCATGCCGTACTTCTGTGAGAGCTCCTTGGCATAGAACTTCATCTCGAACATGGCGCGGATCGAAAGTTTGCGCGCGTCGTCACTTTCATGTATCTGCTTTCCGGTATGGTGCTGGACCATCTCGTTTATCCCGACCACACCTATAGTATAGACAAGCCCTTTTGTATCAACAGCGATCTGCCCGTGGGTCATTGTGAATGGGTCCTTTGGCCTCTGGGTCACAAAAGGCATCCTTCCATTTGCGATCACGATATCCATCCACCTACTCTTCACCTTGAAAAGCTCCATGCACTGGTCCATCATGTTCTTCAATTCACGGAAGAGCGAATCATCGTCCTTTTTGGCCTTGTAGGCCGCACGCGGGCAATTCAATGACACAACCTGCCATGCGCCCATCGAGAAATGCTTTCCTTCACGGAAATATAACTTATCCTCAAACTCCGTATCCTTATCGTGCGAAGAGGAGAAATTGTAGGCACAGCACTGGTAGCAGCTAATACCTTTTCCTGCGCCCCTGTATTCGGGGAGCTGGTTATCAAAATAAGGAGTTCCGTAGCGTGCCGCAAGTTCAAATGCTTTGGTGTAAAGTTCATTGTAGCTCAAGAGCTCAGGATGTGTGCGGTTAAACTCTTCATCCTCGGTCATGAAATCAGGCTCAAGGCTTATCTCAGGCTTTGGGAAATTGAAAGGTTTTCCCCAGTAATCGCCTTTAAGCATTACGTTCATCATGGCTTCAAAGCCAAGCCTGACCTCGCGCTCGAACTCACCATACGTGCGCTTTGGAGCCTGTAGGCCGTCCCAGACCTTTCCTTTATAAACCACAGGTTTATCACGCCAGAGTTTTGGGACACCGGGGGAGAGCTGGACAGAGGAGAAAACCAGCTGCCCCCCGCGGGCCACCATCATCTGGGTCATTTCATAAACGAACATCTGTGTGAGCTGCTCTACCTGGTCATAGCTCATGCCTTCAAAATAAGGCGCCATAAATGTAAGAAAATTATAGAAACCCTGTCCGCCCGCGAAATTTGTCTGGGCGCTGCCAAGGGCTTTTACTGCGTGAAGGATTGCAACTTCTGCTTTCTTTGCAGGTCCTGCAACACTTGCTTTTGTGCCGCTTCCATCCGGCATGAGACCGTAGTAGAAGAAATACCGCAAGTCCCAGTCCTGGCAAAATGCGCGTGTCCCGAAATATTCCAGGTCATGAATATGTATATCGCCATTAAGATGTGAGTCTGCAAGCTTTGGCGGTATCATGAGGAGGTACTGTTCCTTGCTCATCTTATCCGCTTTTTTCTTGTGGCTTGTCTCTGCATTCTCCTGGAGGTTTGCATTGTCGCGGGCCTCAAAACCTGAACCCATATCTATGCGGTAGGCGTCAAAAACAGGCGTTCCCACTCGTGTTGAAATATTTCTCCATTCGGTATGGCCATGCTCAAGCAGTATAATATTGACCAGTTCCCGGACAAGAGGACCCGAAAGGAACTTTACGTTCATGTCCTTTATCCTTTTCTCGGTTTCTTTGGCGATACCTTTTGCTTCTTCCTCGTTGATCCCGGAAGTTCCATAGAACTGTTCGCAAAGCTTTGTTTCTTTAAGAAGCTGTTTTACGATCGTATCCCTGTCCCAATCCATAAGGTGACCATCTGTTGTCCTGACCTTCGGGATAATTGAAACAAGAGAGCCTCCGAGTGTTTTCTGGATCGTCTGGACTTCTCTTGGTTTTTGTTTTGCTATTGGTTCCGGATTTGCCTGTTTTTGCTTCTTTCCTGCAGCAAAAGCGTTATACAGCTCTTCCTTATGTTCTTCCATAAGATTCGTTATCTGTACTTCTATATATTTGCCCATCTTATTTTTCACCTCATTTGTTGAGTCATGCAGTTTTGTTCAGGGTTTAGGGGAACCTGTACCCTTGGTTCCTTTCGCCCTATGCGACGTCTTTAATTATGGATTCAACCGTACCCTGGTTGATCCTGTTTTGCGTGAATAACTCATTATATGTATGGAATTTATTGCCTATTTGCAGCACCGGCGCAGCCATTGTAAATACGCCGTTCATCCTCAGTTCTGTTAATGCCGCCGGGGTAGCCATATCTACCTCTGTGAATTCTACCTTTGTGTTTTCCAGGAATTGCTTCAATACCCTGCAATTCGGACAGTTTTTTGTTGAATATATTATGACGCCCTGCACGCTTTTATCTCCTTTTTATTAATCCATTAGTTTCATAGTTTATAACGGTTTTTTAAACTATATCTGGATACTAATTGTCGTTGTTTGTTACCATATACTTTATCCAATCTGGTTGTTTTGAATCATATTTGTTATCATGTTATGTATCAAATAAGATAACAGTAGGATATTATAATTTAATGATAACTTCAGCAAAAATTATGTACTTTGCTTGTGTGTAACCCTCGATTTTATGTTCCTTAAATTCAAAGATGAAGTTTCATCAATATTATCCAGCGCTGTGGAAAAAGCAGGATTCAAGACTGAAGACCTTGCTTTGGCTGAATCGCCTCATGCAGACCTTGCGTCTTCCGTGGGATTCAAGCTGGCGCCGAAATATAAGAAAAGCCCTAAAGAGATCAGCGAAAAAATTTACAAAAATATCTCGATACAGGCAGATTCTTATGTTGCCAGGGCGCAAATGTCGGGGCCTTATATCAACTTTTTCATAAGCCGCACTTTCCTGAATGAAACCGTCCTTGCCGTGCTCCATGACAGGGAGAATTTCGGGAACCTTAACAATAAGGGGAAAGTTATCCTGGAGCATACTTCGGCCAATCCTGACGGCCCGCTGCATATCGGTCACATCAGGAATTCCGTAATTGGCGATACCCTTGCCCGGATACTCAAGCGTGCCGGGTATGACGTGGAGACGCAGTATTATATTAACGATATGGGGCGGCAGATCGCAGTGGTTGTCTGGGGACTTGAGAATTTCCGGTTCGATACAACAAAAAAGAAAGACCATGCGATCGCCGAAGTCTATATTAATGCCAATAAGACTCTCGTTGATGAAAAAGAACATTCGCCAGAAGTGGATGCCATAATGAAAAAATACGAGATAGGCGATCCCGATATAGAAGCAAAATTCAAAAATGCCATCGATACATGCATGGAAGGGATAAAAGAATCCCTGACACGCATGAATATCCATCATGATAAATTCATCTGGGAATCACAATTCGTTCGCTCCGGAGAAGTGAACATGATCATGGACAAAGTCAAGGCACTTGACCGTACCGCGATGAAGGATGGTGCGTTCATGGTTGACCTGAAAGATATGGGAATACAAAAGTCACTCGTAGTCCAGCGCTCAGACGGGACTTCTCTTTATACTACCCGCGATCTCTCATACCATGAATGGAAGGCAACGCAATGCGACAGGATGATCGATATCCTTGGAGCTGATCACAAACTTATTTCATCACAACTAAAAGCAGTGCTCCGGATACTGGGTCATAAAGAACCTGAGATCGTTATTTTTGAGTTCGTATCGCTGCCCGAAGGTTCCATGAGCACCCGGCGCGGTGTTTTCATTTCAGCTGATGAACTCATTGATGAAGTTGAGAAAGCGGCTTTTGAGGTCGTTGATAAAAAGCTTCCTGATAAAGATCTGGATTTCAAGAAGAAAGTAGCAGCTTTTGTGAGTATAGGTGCGGTGCGATATGATATTATCAGGATATCCCCTGAGAAAGCTACAGTATTTGATTGGAAAGAAGCTGTGGATTTTGAAAAACAGGGCGCGCCGTTTATTCAATATGCCCATGCAAGAGCATGCAGCATAATAAAGAACGCGAAAGATGAAGGAATTTCATTTGAGAATTTCGATCCCAATATCCTTCTTGAAGAACAGGAAATAATGCTGGTCAAAAAGCTATCTGGATTTGAAAGCGTGATAGACAATGCGTCACGGGAATTGAAACCAAATCTTCTTGCCATATATGCAAGGGAACTTGCAGATTCTTTCAACCAGTTCTACAGGTTCGTACCGGTTCTTTCAGCCGAGACCGAGTTCAGGTCAGCGCGCCTTGCGCTTGTTGAGTGCTCCCGTATCGTTCTTGCAAATGCGCTTGACACACTGGGTATATTTGCCCCTGAATCAATGTAATAAAATAAGAGAAGTGCTCTAGGTTTATGAAAATAATATCGGTCGTAGGTTATAAAAAAACAGGAAAAACAACATTAGTGGGACAGCTGGTCAAAGCTTTAAAAAAACATGGGACAGTTGGGACGATAAAACATCTTCATGAACATGATATTAATGCGCCGGATACCGATACCTGGAAACATGCACAGGCTGGTGCTGAGATTGTGGTCGCAGTTACTCCGAATGAGCTTGTGAAATTCTCGCGCAACAATGATCTGACAACCGCACTGGATGAGCTTGCAAATGCAGGAATGGATTTTGCATTAGTGGAGGGTTTCAAGGACAGCAAACTGCCTAAAATCGCACTTGGTGATGTTGAGGCCACTGAAATTGTCAAAAGACTGGACACTTTTGAAAGTGTAGATTTTGGAAGTGTAGATATTGATGAATTGGTAAATATCATAATGAAGCAACCCGAATATCATACACTTGATTCCTTGCTCACAAAGCTCAAAAGTTCGAAATCAATTGAAAAAGCAGGTGCTATCGGGACATTTACCGGAATTGTCAGGGCTGTTACGGATGAAACAAGCACAGAATTTTTGGAATTTGAAGCGCATGGCGAACTTGCCCGGAAAAGGATGGATGAAATATGCAAGCAGCTTATGGAAAAAGAGGGCATAGTCGATATACTGATGCATCACAAAACAGGAATAATCCCAGCGTGTGAGGACATTGTTTATATTGTTGTTGCAGCCAGTCACAGGGAAGAGCTTTTTCCGGTATTGAGGGAAGCAATAGAACGCCTGAAGGTTGAAGTTCCTATATGGAAGAAAGAGCATACTGTTAAAGGGGATTGGTGGGTGCATGATAACAAATGATGCTATATTGGGTTATACCAGATTTGCATTTAAGTTTACTAAATTTTAGTTGGGAACAATAAAAAAAATGAAAAAATGAAAACGAATATGGGAATTTACTTTCCCATCTTATCTTTCATATCTTCAGCCGGCATATGTAAAACATGGCAAATCTCCTGTACTTATGTCTAGATATATCTATCCAATTTATAATTATTATTGAATTATAATTATCCTGTTTTTATTTTTTCGCTCAAAGAGAATTTATATCTTAACAATGATATAGGTAATTGAGGTTAAATAATGGTAAGTACAGCCCAAACTATCGAAGCAATATATGAAGACAACGTCTTAAAACCTCTCAAACCTTTAAAAGGAATCATGGAACATGAGAATGTGGTGTTAATAGTCCAATCTCATCCTGCAAAAAGAAATCTCCGTGAAATAAAAGGAACATTGTCGCATAAAGAGGCAGTAGAAATGCAAGAACTCGTTAATGCGGAGTTTGAAAAAATTGAAGGCGAATGGTAGGCTGGCCGTCGATACAAATGCTGTAATCGCTTATCGTGAAGGTCTTGAAGTTACCAAATGGAAAAAGTGAATTCAAGTGTATTATTCTACGAATACCTGAAATGCACATCAACATCAGCCGTTCCCATAGTTGATTGGATAATAATTCCCTCTCCCTTTTTTGCCGTGACTTTGCGGCTGAATGTTTTTACCTGTTTGCTCTCAAAAATGGAATTTATATTATTCTTCAGGAAGCTGTCATACTGTTCCCTGCCTTGCACCAGATAAATATCAATATATTCATTCGAGCTGATATCGATAGATACAGGCACATCGAAATCAAATGGATACGAAGGGTCGTATAAATATACGAACGTCAGGTATCCATGATCCAATTTTATATTTTGATCATGCTCAAGGCCCGCGAAAACCATTACTGCATAACAATTTTTCTTTTCACAATACACTCCTGCCCCGCCGTCGCTAAACAACCTGTCCCTGTCCACGATCGGAGACCTGTGGCCTGGACTTTTCATCCATCCGTCAACGATTGTCCGGCTCATATTTCCCTCATCGTTCAAACCTTCTATCATATACAGGTCTTCTGCGACTATAGTGTAAAATATTTTATTTTCCCGAAGCCTGTCGCCCACGCTCCTGCCTTCAAGGTCCTTATGAGCAAATCCTTCAATCGAAAGCGTTTTGCTGTAATTTCTGGCAACCTGTGCGATCCTGGTGTCCCATTTGAGCGTATTTGTCCCTGAAGTCTTTCTTTCCTCATTGATATTATCGAAAATCTCACTTTCTATCTTTTGAATATCAATAAAGGAAGCATTGAAAATGGCTTTATTGAGCTCGTTTCTATGCAGTGAAAAATTCATCCCGCTATAATTAAGACTATCCTTTGGGAATTCGAAAAAGAATTCGAATTCCTGGTTGTTGTAAGTCCCGTTTATGGAAATAAGCCCTGGCCTCAGTTTCTCAATTCTTGTGACCAGGCTTCCGTTCGTAGCAAATCCCAATAAATTATCGTTATTATAGACATTCCCTTCAAGAGGTTCAAGTGTCTCGTTCACGAAAAAATGCATTTTATAAGAGCTATCCCCGATGTATGACGTGCATCCTGCCGTGAATGTCGCCAGAATGATAATGAGAGATATTAATACCTTGTTACCCTGCATGATAATAAGCTAATAATGATCGTCTTTAAATATAATTTTATGTTTTGAATTCCAGGGTCAATTATTTTCAATCCAAAGAATTTAATATCCTGAAAGCTGTATTATTTTAAAAGGTAAAAAGATGATCACTATGGAACAGGATAAATGGCTATATCATAATACATTGAAATGGAAAGGGGAGAAAAAAGCAGACCTCAGGTTCATTGAAAGTAAACAGGAAATAGAAGTAGCAACGCCTCCTGAATTTGGGGGGCATGAGAATATAATAAGCCCGGAAGATCTTTTCGTATCATCCGCCAATGTTTGTTATATGACCACGCTTCTTGGCACTCTCAAGAACATGGGTGTTGAATTGATATCATATGAATCCCAGGCCGAAGGGATACTTGAAACCGTCGATAAAATTAAGATATTCACAAAAATAATAATAAGACCGAAAATCAAAGCAAAGGAAACTGAAGAGAAGATCAGGGTGATCCTTAATCATGCTGAAAAACGATGCCTTGTTGCTAATTCGATGAAGACACAGGTCATAATAGAGCCTGAGATTGAAATAGCTTAAAAATTGACAGGAAAAACAGAAAAAACAAGACAAATGATAGAACTATTGATAGATGATACTGCCATCGAACTCATCAGAAAAGAGTTAGTAAAAGAAAATGCATTCGCGATGCGTATTTTCATTGGCGGCGGCGGATGCTGTAAGCATTTTGAGATAATCCCTGTCAAAAAAGCGCTTTCCGGGGATATAACTTTCATGCGGGGCGGGATAAGGATACTTCTGGAAAAAGAAATTGTGCAAAATTCTTCAGATATCCGGATAAAATATGATGAACACAAAGGATTATTAATTGATTTAACCTAATAAAGCAATCAGGATAGGTTTATATAAAATAAATTCGTAATTATACGAACGTAAATTGGAGAAAAAATGATAGGCATTTCAAAACTTTATTGCGGGACTGTTGAACCATCTGACGCTCTCAGGTACGGGCGCGACTCAAGTAAACTCCCTTCGCATTTATTGCAATTTTCAAAGGATAAAAAACCGGTCGTTGTCTGGAACATGGGCAGGCGCTGCAATCTTAAATGCGTCCATTGCTATGCGCAGTCAAAGGACATTGAATATAAGAACGAACTCACGACCCGGCAGGGTAAGGAGCTTATCGATGATCTTGCCCGGTTCGGCGCGCCGGTTATTCTTTTTTCGGGCGGTGAACCCACAATGCGAAAAGACCTTCCTGAACTTGCGCTATATGCCAGGTCAAAAGGGATGCGCGCTGTCATTTCTACGAATGGCACGCTTATCGATAAAAAAATGGCTAAAGTCCTGAAGGACATCGGCCTGTCGTATGTCGGGGTTTCACTTGACGGCATGAAAGAAACGAACGACAAGTTCAGGGGCGTAAAAGGGGCATTCGATGCTGCCTTAAATGGCATGCGAAACTGCCTGGCAGAAGGCGTCAAGGTGGGATTGCGTTTTACTATCAACAAACAAAATGTAAAGGATATCCCGGCTATTTTTGACCTTCTTGAAAAAGAAAATATTCCAAGAGTTTGTTTCTATCATCTTGTTTATGCAGGGCGCGGCTCAAAAATGGTTGAGCAGGAACTCTCACATGAGGAAAGCAGGAAAACCCTTGATATTATAATGGATCGAACCAGGGCGCTCCACGATAGGGGCTTTCCGATCGAGGTATTGACCGTTGACAACCACTGCGATGGTCCGTATGTTTATTTCCGTCTCCTGAAAGAAGACCCAAAGCGCGCCGCAGATGTATTAGAACTATTGCAGATGAACCAGGGCAATTCTACAGGCATCGGCATAGGCTGCGTTTCCTGGGATGGCTCAGTGCACGCAGACCAGTTCTGGAGGCACTACTCATTTGGCAACGTGAAAGAACGGAAATTCAGTGAGATCTGGATGGATACCACCAATGAATTAATGGCAGGACTCAAGAACCGCAAGCCTCTTATAAAGGCAAACTCTGACAGGTGCGCCCACTGCAAATGGTTCGATATCTGCAACGGGAATTTCCGTGTAAGGGCTGAAGCGATCTATAATAATGTCTGGGCTGATGACCCTGCGTGTTACCTGACAAAGGAAGAGATCGGGTACGATGAGATGAAATAGTCCCGCGTAACCTATTTTACCCCTGAACACATCTATCACTCAAATCTATGACTACTGAATGCAAAGACTGTAAAGGCACAGGGACTATAATCCTCAGTGAAAGGGAATGTCCTGACTGCAAAGGCACGGGTAAGCCAAAATCCATAAGCCTTGACCGACTTTCTGAAAAAGACCTTGGTGCCCTCATGGGTGGCGGGATAAAGTGCATAAAATGCTTCGGCACGGGTAAATTCTCAGTGACAGAACCCTGTAAAGCATGCGGGGGTAGAGGAAAATTCATCACATGCAAGGTATGCGGGATAGAAATTACAGGTAGGGGAGAACTGTGTGAAAACTGCGCCAAAAAACAATATATCCATATCCTCAGTTCCGAATGCGATACACGCGAACTTGAGATCGGGAAGATTTATGAGGGAAAAGTGCAGAGTCACGCTAATTTTGGTGTTTTCATTGACCTGAATCCGCAGATGCGGGGACTTATTCATTCAAGCAATTTGAGTTTTACTCCGGAAATCGGAGATAAGATATTCGTTGAAGTAAAAAACATTGCCCAGAATGGCAATATTGAACTTCTTGTTAGAAGCCCGAAAGATTACCAGGTAATTTATATTGAAAAACAGCTTCCCAGAAGAAAGACTGTAGAGCTCACAAAGTACATCGGGAAACTTATTCATCTCTCGGGTGAGGTCATCCAGATAAAGCAAACCGGAGGTCCCACGATATTTTCCATTTCAGATGAGGATGGGACGGTCCAGTGCGCGGCATTTGAAAAAGCAGGTGAGCGGGCATATCCTGAGATAAAGGCCGAGATGATCGTTAAAGTCATTGGAGAGCCTTCCATGAGAAATGGCGCATTGCAGGTTGAGATCCGTTCCATAAGACAGCTCGGGGGGAAGGATGCCGCAGGAATAAAAGAGCAGATCGAAGCAGCTATAGACAAACGCGCCCAACCCCATGAGATCCAGTTCCTTATAAAAAGTGACATACTTGAAAAATTAAAACCCAGGATGAAAAATGCCGCCAAACTAATAATGAAAGCTGTATATAAATCCAGGCCAATAATCATAAGGCATCATGCTGATGCAGATGGGATCACATCTGCGATTGCAATTGAACGTGCCATTTTGCCTCTTATCAGGGAAATCGGAGGATCTGATGCTGACCGGCACTTTTTCAGACGCTCTCCTTCCAAAGCGCCGTTCTATGAAATTGAGGATGTGACAAAAGACATTACTTTTGCACTTGAAGACCAGGAGCGCTTCTCCCAGAAGATGCCACTTGTGGTATTGATGGACAACGGGGCGACAGAGGAAGATATGCCTGCGATGAAACAGGCTGTTATTTATGGAATTGATATCATGGTCATTGACCACCATCATCCTGATGGTACTATCGACAGCATGGTGCTTGAACATGTGAACCCGGCTTACGCAGGCGGGGATTATGGATTAACAACAGGAATGATCGGTACCGAAATTGCACGAATGATAAACCCTGATGTGACAGAAGAAATAATGCATCTTCCCGCAGTTTCAGCCATGGGCGACAGGTCATCTGCACCTGAAGCTGATAGTTATAAAGCCCTTGTGGCAGATAAATATAAGATCGAAGACCTGAAGAAAATGGCTCTTGCGATCGATTATGAAGCATTCTGGCAAAGATTCAACGATGGAAGGGGTTTAATGAATGATATCCTTAATCTTAATTCAAATTCGAGATATCAAAAGATCGTGAATTTATTGAACGAGCAGGCAAATGCTGCAATTACCGAACAGCTTGAGGCCTCAATGCCTAATGTTAAAACGCAGACATTGCCTAACGGGACAATAATGAACGTGATCGATGTTGAAAATTTCGCGCATAAATTCACATTCCCGCCACCTGGAAAGACGAGCGGGGAGATACATGACAGATTATGTAACCAGAATGCAGGGCATCCGCTTGTCACCATCGGATACGGGCCTGATTTTGCAGTGCTGCGTTCAAAAGGCGTCAAGATGAACATCCCCCAGATGGTGAAAGAACTTCACACCGAGATAAAAGGAGCTGGCGTGAGCGGTGGAGGGCATCTTGTGGTGGGAAGCATTAAATTCGTGGAAGGTATGAGAAAAGAAGTGCTTGCAAAACTTGCAGAAAAAATAGGTGCGGCCGGGGTTGGATGAAAGTAAGCGATGATTGCGTAGGATGCGGCCAGTGCGCTGCATATTGTCCATTTGATGCAATTACTGTGTTTGGCCGCGCTGCCATGAATGAAAACTGCACAGAATGCGGAAAATGCACTGAGTATTGCCCCGTATGTGCAATTTCGGAGGCGTAATGAAGGCAGTAGTTATTGGGGCGGGCCTTGGCGGTTTGCTGGCCGGAGCAAAACTCACAAAAGCCGGATACGATGTTGAGATTTTCGAGCGCCTTCCTTTTATCGGGGGCAGGTTCACGAATCTTCCTTATAAAGGTTTCAAGCTAAGCACTGGCGCGCTTCACATGATACCTCACGGCTCACGCGGGCCTCTGGCACAGACATTAAAAGAAGTGGGTGCGGATGTAACTATCATCGACTCCCAACCGATGGCAGTGATCCTGAAAGAAAATAATGAAATAATCTCTTTTCATGATTTTCGAAACGAACTTACACTTACAAAACAGGTGAAACTGGGGACTATCCTTGCGTATTCCCTGAAATTCAAACCAAAAAACGACATCTCATTCAGGGATTGGGTATTGAAATATTTTGATGATGAATTCCTTCTTAAGCTTGCGGATTCTTTTTGCGGCTGGGCGTTAAGCCTTACAGCAAAAGACGTCCCGGCGCGGGAGATGCTTGAAATAATCGATAATATGTATCTCTACAAAGGCTCAGGGGTCCCGATTGGTGGATGTGGCGCAGTAACAGATGCGCTTTCACAGATAATAAGATCAAATGGCGGAAGGATTTATTCACAATCTTGTGTTGAAGGGATTAGTATCGAAAATGATCTGGCAAAAGGAGTCATCGTTAATGGAAAAACAATTGAAGCAGACATTGTGATCAGCGACATAGGACATTTTGGAACAAGCAAATTGTATGAGTGTAAGGATAAGGAATATTTGGATAAAATATCAAATGTCAAACCTTCAAAAGGAATCAAAATATGTCTTTCCTCGGATGAACCATTAATCGGTCATAGTGGTGTGTTTTTTACACCATTTGCTAAGAGGATAAATGGCATCAATGAAGTTACAAATGCTGATCCCTCCCTTGCGCCACCTGGAAAACATCTTGTGATGTCGCACCAGGCAATTATTTCAGATGACCGGAAATTTGAGATCGATCTTGGACTCCTTGACCTGAAGCAGCTTTTCCCTGGTAAGAAATATAAAGTGCTTTTAATCCAATCATATTCCAACGGATGGCCTGTCAACAGGGCATCATCAGGAAGCGATAACGGGAATAAGACTCCTGTCAGGAATCTGTATATTGTAGGTGATGGCGCCAAAGGAAAGGGCGGGATAGAGGTGGAGGGTGTGGCGATCGGGGTCAGGAATGTAATGGATGAGGCCGGAGTATGTTGATGTTCATGTTCATCCTGATTTAAAATCTTCAATTTTTTTATTATTTACAAACAATCAGGTGCTTGAGATTCATTCCTTCCAGAATAGCTTTTATCTCCTTTTTATCTGGTGCCATAAGTTCAGATAATTCGGAAAAAAGGTTATCGGACATTTCCGCTCTTTTTTTAATAAGATGCCTTGGATTTTGTTTTTTCTTTATTGACGGAGTAACTGCTTGCGAAGGTTTCTGTTTGGCCACTTCTTTTAATTTATCCATTGCAAATCCGGCCTCTGAACGTAAATTACTATCCGGATGGTTAAGGCGCAAGTCTTCTAACAGATCGTATGTATCAGCAACGATCGCATATTCCTTTTCTGCAAGTTGCCTTGTTAACTTGATAGCATATATTCTCTCATCCACGTTGAGACCATTCAGGACTCGAATGATCTCTTTTGACCTGTCTTTGAAAAACTCATGATGGGTGGCTGCAAGGATACTAAGCATGAAATAAGATAATTCTCTGCTTTTTGTATTAGTGCTTTCAAGGGCGATAAGTAGTTCAGGGACTGCAATTTTCATCCGCTCCGGATATTTCGGGGCTATTTTTGAAAGAATTTCAAGGATTTTCAACATACTGTTTTCATGCAGGTCATTTTTCCTATCCCTCATGCAGCTTACGAGAGCATCTACCTGATAATGTGTTACTCCGATATGATTTTGCGCCATTCTGTTATAGGCTAAAATTGCCGAATTGAACGCTTTTATGTTGCCTTTTGTCAATATGTCGTTGAGTGCCCCTATGGCTTCTGGTATTAAATTTTGGTGATCATCAAGTAATTCACAAAGAGATGCCATATTGGATTCACTCGCGTTTCCCTTTCCGATTTTTTTAAGGATATTTCGAATTTTTTCTTGAAAATTATTAAAAAAAATCATAAAATACCTCCAAATATGTATGTTCTTTAATACCGGAAAATTTCACATTTTTCCATAACATAGGATTTCAATGAACATTCATATAGGTTTTATGAACATAAGCTAAATATCAGTCTTTTTTCATAATGACATCATTCATGGCAAAAAGGATCGCCCCACGATATGACATGCTCTTTGGCGAGGGCAAATTCAACGCAACCCTTCTTATCGGACCTGATCCCCTTGGTGCAAATTTTGACTTCAAGGTCTTTCTTGAAGCCAGGCGAAGACTGATATCGATAGGCTTCAGGTTGACCGATAGCAAACGCGGGTTTGTGGAGTATCAAAAAACATTCAATTACGATAATAAGAATATTAAGGCAAGAATACGTCTTTTTCTTGGCCGTAATTTCAGCGGGAACCTGCAGGAAACATGGCGCGAAAGTCTTGCTAAGGAAGATCTCATATACCTGAAAACACATGCGGGGTATGGTAAACACCTGAGCCTGAGCGATGATGTGATTTATTTTACTGATGCCATGAAAGAAGGATTTGATCTTCCGGAAAGGAAACCATACCAGTTGTACTATCTTGATTGCTGCAAGAGTGAAATGTATTATAAGGATGTATTCAGGAACTATGTCGGGGGTGGTGGCGTTGACCTTATATTACATAAATGGTTTTGCGATTACATGATAATTGGACCTGTGGTGGTGTTGATCAGGGAACTGATGGCTGGTTCCGACTTTGAGACAATTGTTTTGAAAATGAATGAAGAATATGGAATACCACATTTTGATGTGGAAGATGATCCTGCGGATAAGAGACTGGACAGGAAGATGGTAACATATTGTGTAAGTGATTGATAGGATATAATTGAGATAATACTGAAATTTCAATCGGGAATTTAGTATAGGAGTCAGTGGGCAGGTTGGGGAGTGGTGGTATCTTAAAAAGGTTTTTTTCCTGCCCACTGCAATTCGTATATATACGAACGATAGTATTTATAGTTTATGATTGGTGTAATTGCCAATATACTGAAATACGATGACGTAATTAAGAAAACACAAACTATGGAGATAAGATTTCATAAGAAACCGGAAATGGATAAACCTTGCATGTTAGTGGGTCTTCCAGGTATGGGAATGGTTGCCAAAAAAACTGTTGATTATATTATGGACTGCCTGAAGCCGGAATTTTTCGCGGATATTCATGTTCCTTATCTTTCACCTTCTGTTGCCTGTTTTGATAAAGGTCTTGTAATACCTATGGACAGGGACGTCAGTCCATTCAAATTTTACTATTCAAAAGAAAAAAACATCATCTTATTCTCAGGTGAAATGCAATTTGGCCATGCTGCAAAAGATAATGAGCTTGCTGAGAAAATAATAGAAGCTGCAAAGCTAATGGATGTTGAAATAATTTATACGGTAATTGCCACACATATAAAAAATTATGTTGAAGATCCGGAAGTATCAGGAGTTGCAACTTCATCCGAACTATTAGCTCTTCTTGAAAGCAAGGGAATAAAGATATCAGATGGCAGGCTTCAGATTAGCGGAGTTAATGGGGTTGTAATAGAATCTGCATTGAGAAATGGGATAAAAGGGATATCACTCCTTAGCCAGACAGCATTTCCCGAAGCCCTGGATATAAAAGCATGTTACGCAGGGATAAAAAAAGTTTCCGAGCTTATGGAGATCGATATTGACTTAAGTAAAATCGAGATAGAAGTAAAAAAATTTGACGACAGCATAAAGAGACACTTAAAAGAGATCAATGAAAAGAGAAAAAAAGATGACGATTTGAGTTATATAGGCTGAAAAAAATACTTTTTATTTTGTTGGGATAATGTAAAAACCACAGAGTTCACAGAGAACACAGAGAATAAACAGCCAATCTGTGAACTCTGTGTTCTCCGTGGTTGATTTATGCTGCAATAAAGAATTGGTCAAAAAGCTGCTGACCAGGCGGACTTCACCCTCTATCTTCCAAAAACCTCTCGCAAACTGCAAGGTCTCCCGGCGCATTAACATTAAGCGCCAGCTCCTCCTCATTCAGGATAAGATTATAATCCTCCTGCTCCTCGCGAATACTTTCGCTATCAAGTATATTTATCCCGCATGGGACGATGAAATCGCTATTCTTATGAAAAACTGTATCCGGTCTTAAGCCAAGCCTTGTGAATACATCAAGTTTCATATGAACTGAAAGCGCAGGCGTATTCACCTCAAAATATTTTTCTATTATCCTGTCTATAAGTCCGCTTGTGACAAGAGGAAGGTCGGCCATCATAATGAGTACACGCCCCCTGATGCCTGCTTCTTCCACTGCGCCTATCATATCATGAACAAAACCTGCACCCTGCGTATGAATAATTTCAATTTCATGATGGTCTTTCTTAAAATCATCCAGCCACTCGTTTGTTCTTTTCACTCTTGGCGATGTGGCCACAATTATGCGTTCGATGTTCTTTGAACCAAGAAGAGCTTCAAGCACATATTGTATCAGTGGTTTCCCGCATAGGAGTGTGAGTGGTTTTTCATCCTTACCAAGGCGCGCTCCCTTACCGCCAGCCATTACAACAGCATCCATCCGGCACCTCCGATATAAAGCAGGGCTGCAAGTCGCCCAATCTCATTTGCTGCGCCCACGACATCCCCGCTCACACCCCCAAAATGGCGGTTTGCAGTATTAAGAACAAGAAGCCCTGACAATTGCGATACTATGAATGCTCCAATACCCATGACCCCAAGAACAACAAAACAAACTGCTGCCGAAAAAACAGTCCCGATAATTAAGTCTGAATGCTTTGTATTATCAACTGTCATTGCCCCGAAACCCGCATGCAGCCTCCTGCCAAAAGCCGCTACAGTGACCATCGATTGCTTGGCGCTTGTTTCTGCAACTATCAATGCATAAGGAAGAAGGAGGAATTTATCTAATTCCTGGATTGAAACAAGAGATACGAAAACGCCAAGGAGCGCTATCATACAAAAAACAACACCGCCAGTACCAATAGCGGTGTCACGCATGGCAGTGATCTTTTTCTCTTTTGTCCCATGAGCTGCCAGACCGTCTCCAAAATCAGCAAGCCCGTCAATATGATTGAATCCTGTGAAATAATAGATCGCAATAATGATAAATAAAGAGACAATTATGGGTGGAAATATCGAAATTGTTGTCAATGCGATCACAATTAATGCAAAAATAATACCAATAACTGCGCCTACTACCGGGAACAGGTAGATATGCTTCATTAGATTTTCGATACCTTCCATGGTTATACCCACAGGTATCGTAGAAAGAAAACCAAAACCGCTTCGGATGGCCGACAGGAACTTCCTCATCCGGCAAAACCGCCTGCTTTTATATCGGTCGTTGACTTTCTGGCTTTTGTCTTTTTTACTTTCTTTTTCTCATGTTTTGTCCCATCGCCCTTTCCTCTTGAATACATGTTCGCGGATGCCCCACCTATGAGCCCTGCGACCACATCATCCATGAAAGGTCCAAGTGTTGACAGGATACCGGGTTTTAATTTGTCAAATCTTACGTATTCAAAGATCCCCTTGTCTCCGCTGATGTATTTTGCGATACTCATCCCGATCACTTCATCCACAATAAGAAAAGTCAGGTCTTTATTGAAGATCTCTTTGCTCATGCCCGGAAGCTCGCCCTTCTCCCCGGCTTTTTCAAGAAGCATTCCTGAATATATCAGGATGCACAGGTTGGGATCAGAGAGGGCGTGTTTTAATTCTCTTTTAAATACATTTTCTGCGATTTCCCTGGTTTCGACTCCGGGATGTGGTACATAAAGTTCCATGGCAGCATTAACGAGAACATTTTCAGAAAGCCCGGCATCTTCAAAGACTTTCATGATACCTATCGTATTAGAGGTGTCAACATCATCGGGCTGGTTTTTTTTCTTTTTTTCATTTTTGATACTTGATAATTTCATAAGTTTCTCCTTTGCGGTTTTCAGTTCAAAATAGGACTAATGGAGTCTTTCCTATTAAAAATATTACTCCAATAACAATTAAAGAGGAAAAACCCACTAAAAACACTGCTTTTTTTATATCTATTGCCCCTGGATGCTGATATTTATCCCCCAATACATGATATCCAACTTTTTCAAGCCGTACATTAAGTGCGCCTGAAATAGCGGCCATCGGCCACCCTGAATTAGGGGATGCAGTCTTATTATGGTCACTTAGGCAGGTTTTTAGAGCATCAATTGGTTTTCCGAAGAAAATTGAGGATATAAAAATAATTGCAAGTGAGATTCTTGCAGGCATGAAATTGACAATATCATCAAGCCTGGCCGCCGCAAATCCAAGCTCTTTGAAAGGCTCTTTTTTATAACCAACCATGGAATCAAGCGTATTTATCATGCGGTAAGTAAGTGCACCCGGAAGGCCGAATATCAGGAAATAAAATAACGGTGATAATACGCTATCAACAAAGCTCTCTGCCAATGATTCTATGACAGCTGATGCCGATTGATGCGCGCTGAGGTTTGATGTATCCCTGCCCACAAAAGTTTTTAAGTCACTTCTTACTTTTTCTATCTTTCCGGAATCAAGGTCTTTTTGTATCCCGATTGCAGATACAAGCAGCATGCGAATGGAAAAGCTGGATTTCAGGAAATATGCCGTAATCACAAGTCCAATAATTCCTGTTCCTATCAATTCAAGGAAGCTTGCCAGTAAAACCGTTATCCCTGTACAAAAAATCACCATAAACAAACCATATATTTTCCTGTAATGGCGCGGGGCGGCGCCCACAAAAAGATTGATCAGTTTTCCCATCCATACTACAGGATGAAAAGACGAAGGCATCTCCCCGAGTACAATATCAAATATAACTGCAAGAAGTAAAACCTGTATCTGGAAATCCATTATAAAACAGGCTCCATCACACGTTTCCAGACGTCTTTTATTTTCTTGCAGCTCATCAACTCTTTTAGCACCTTTTCCGCAATGTGCCCCCCGTGGATAAGATTGCAGCCTGCGCAGCTCCAGACCGTTCCACCTGCCGACCTATGAAGTAGTTCCCCTCCTGTCCTGGTATTTTCACACGGGTAAAAGGGACAGAAACAGAATGTGCAATCCTGTCCTGCAAAGTGGCACGGGTAATATTCACAGTCGATCCTGCTCCTTGCTGCAACTCCCCGGTCAAGTGCTAAACCTATCTCTTTTTCTGCAAGTTCACTTCCCCATTCTTTTATAACGCTCAGGAATTCCGCGATCAACCTGTGGTTCTCGTTTTTCTTTCGTACAGCCACACGGATGTGATTTTCAAGATTAAAAGATGCACAATCGCGAATGATGATTCCATGTCTTAACATACGCCCTGTCAGGTCAGCAGAACTTAAACCGAACTCTTTCAAATCTATAAGGATGAAATTCGTATCGCTGGGGTATGGTTTAAAGCCCCTGACACCAGCTAGTTTTGAAGTCAGCCATTCGCGTTCTTTCTTTAATAATCCAAGTGACCTGTTGATATAATCCTGATTGCATTTGAGAAGATTTTCACCAACTGCTGCGGCGATTGAATTCATGTTCCAGTGAAGGCGGGATTTATTCATGAGATCTGCTAAATCAGGTGATGCAACAGCATAACCGATCCTTAGTCCCGGGACTGCAAATGTTTTTGTAAGGGAGCGCAAAACGATCACAAAATCATTACATGCTGCGACATCTGCAATACTTTCGCATGGATCGGAAAGTTCAATGAATGCTTCATCCACAAATAAAAAAACCTCAGCAGAGCTGCATTTTTCAGCAAACAAAAGGACTTGTTTTCGATCCAGGAGCTTTCCTGTGGGATTATTCGGATTGCACAGGAAAACAGCTTTACAATTATTAATATTTGTGTTTAAAATATCATCATAATTGACATTTTCAATACGCGCACCCAGGAGGCGGCACTGGAATTCATACTCTGAGAACGTGGGAGCCGGAATAATTACCTTATCCTCCGGCTCAATAACCGTTTCTGCAAAAAGGCGGATCAGTTCTGATGAGCCATTTCCAGGAACGATATTTTCGGAGGATACCTTAAGATGATCAGCCGCAGCTTTTTTAAAACCCGGATATCTGTTATCCGGATAATTGTTTATGTCCTTGCAGGCAGCTGATAATATCGATCTTAATTTTGGCGGCCCCAGTGGATTGATGTTAACACTGAAATCGAGCAGCTCTTGGGTAGTCTTTCCTGCTGTCCGGGCACTTTCCGATAATCTTGCGCCGTGAATGCATGGTACAAGGCCAAACACATTTTTCCTGACTCTGTTATTAAGGGGCACAATCCCTTTTTTGTTTGAAGGGAATATTAAAGTGCTGGAAGAAATTTCTATCAAATAACAGCATTATTTAAAATATTTTCATAATTACACCTATAGATACTGCTTTATTAATTTTCAAATTGTTTAACTATTCTATGACAATTGTTTTTTATTCATGTAATTATAATTTTACTCCACCTGAATCGGTTTTTTCAACGGCTGAAATACCACTATGTATGGAATCATTTTATTAAAACAATAGGCTTTGCCACAGTTTTCACAACAACATTTATATACTATGATGCATGATTGTACTACAAGACAACAAAACGTTGTCGGGGTATGAATAAAATATGGCAGAAATAAGAAATTTTGTATTAAGGGAAAAGAATGGTAAAGAGACTGGAGTATTTACCGGTCACCAGCCGCGCCAGGCAGCATTAAAGGCAGCCAATCGCAGCAAAGGAACAAAATCAAAACCAGTTGAATTGAGATTAAGGGAGAGAGGAACAAAGAAGATACATATCTACAAGGGATGGACAGAAGTTGTTGCTGCCCCGAAGAACAAACCAAAATGGATGCCTGCAAAGATCAACAAGCCTAATGTAAAGAAAACAGGCGTCGAATTGCTGGATAAAGTTTAATTAATAATTTTTTCTTTTTTTTTATCTACATTTGTAAATATCTCTTCAAAAATTCCAGAATTTGATTTTTCTTGCAGATTATGCAACACTGGAAGAGCAGGCTTTAATTTGTTTGTGTTGAGTGTTGAGTTCATTATTCTTTTCTGGCTTGCTGTGCCTCACAATAGGGAAACAAATTAGTTAGTATCCAGACGAACAATATTTATAGTTCGGCTGATATAGGAGAATAATATGACAAAAAATAAACCAGCAATTTCTCTTCAAAATTTTACTCCCACTCAACTGATGGAATACGATGCCTGCACAAGATGCGGTGAGTGCGTCAAGTACTGTCCGACTTATGAAGGAAGAAATAAAGACCAGGCTATTGAACCCAGGGATAAAATATTGCGGTGGAGGGAATACGTAACAAGGAGCTATGGATGGAAGGCAAAACTTTTTGGACCTGCAAAGATACCGGATGAAGAACTGAAGAAATACACAGATGATCTGTATAACTGTACAGTATGCGGTATGTGCGGTACGGTTTGTTGTGCCGGAATTGACACAGTCGAACTGTGGGAAGCAAATCGTGCAAATCTTGTAAAGCGCGGATTTGGTCCTTACGGTAAGCAGAGCCTGTTCCCCAGGTTGATCGGGGAAGGACACAATCCGTATATGAAGCAGCAAAAAGACCGCCTCGCCTGGATGACGCCTGATATCAGGATAGCTGAGAAATCGGATATCGCATATTTCATCGGCTGCACTGCTGGATACAACCAGCAGGTGCTCTGCGTCAGCACTGCAAGAATCTTGAACAAACTCAACATTCCATTTATGGTTCTCGGAGAAGATGAATGGTGCTGCTCTTCAGCACTTATAAGGACAGGACAGCAGCATCTCGATGATGTTCCGAAAAAGGCTGCTTTACATAATATCGAGGCATTGAAAGCACGTGGCGCAAAAAGGGTAATATTCGCGTGCGCAGGATGTTTCAGGGCTTCAAAAATAGACTGGCCCCGTGCCTATGGAAAACCTCTGCCTTTTGAGGCGGTCCATATGTCGCAGTTCCTCGCAGAACAGCTTGATGCCGGGAAGATTAAATGGGAAAAGAGTTTCGATAAAACCGTAACCTATCACGACCCGTGCCACCTGGGAAGACATGTCGGCGTATTCGAGGAGCCAAGAAAGGTCCTGATGAGCATGCCTGGCATCAAACTTGTGGAAATGAAACGAAACCGCAAGGAACAGCGATGCTGCGGCGCAGGCGGAGGTGTGAAAGCCGGTATCCCGGATCTTGCACTTGCTGTTGCTGAAGACCGGATGAACGATGCCAGAGCCACAGGTGCCCGGGTATTGATCAGCACATGCCCTTTTTGCAGGCGCAACCTGCTTGACGGAAGGGACGAACTGAAGATGGAAATGGGCGTGGACGACCTTGTGGTTCTTACTGCAAATCTGATGGGTCTTTCCACAGATGTTAAAACACCGTTACCTGGTGCGCCAAAAGAGAGCATCAGCGACATTTTCAGGACTCAGACCATACCGCTAAAACCACCTGAGCCAAAGAAAGAAGCCCAAAAGGAAGCACCTGGGAATACGAAATAGAAGGACGTTTTAACGCTCTGCCGATTGCAATGAGCTGTGGGATTACAGCAATCCCTCAGTTTTTTGTTGATTATAAATATAAGTTGGGCAAAAAGTAAAATTATTTCACAAAACTAATTCACTTATCCGGTATCTGGGCCAGCTTCAATCCTGCCAGTCCCATTATAATAATAAAAAACAGCAATGAAACCGTATATCCGAATCCTGCCGATGTTTTCAGTAATATTTTTGATGCCGCGATCAAAATAATAAAGATCACAACTGACCCAAGCGCAAGTGTGATCTCCAGAGTTTTTTTATTCATAGCACCACAAGTTTTGCATCAATTATGCCAGAAACGGCTTTGATATCATCCAGTATCGCTTCATCTACTTCGCTATCGATGTTCAGCACCATAATAGCTTCACCTCCCAGCGTTATCCGGCCAACCTGCATACCTGCTATATTGATTTTGTTCTTTCCAAGTATCATGCAGCACGGTCCGATGATGTTGGGATGGTCCTTGTGTCTTGCAACTATCATATATTTTGAAGGAACAACATCGATCCGGTATTCGTCGATCTGCACTATGCGCGACTCTTTTCCAACGATGGTGCCGCTTACGATTTTTTCTTCTCCTTTCTTCGTCAATCTCACTGCGATCTGGCTGGAATATCCCTGGTTCGTCTTGGATTTGCTTTCTATTATCTTTATCTTTCGCTCTTTTGCTATGATCGGGGCATTTACGTAATTGACCCCCGAACCAAGAACAGGTTCAAGCAGGCCCTTTAATACTGCAAGTGTTAAAGGCGCCACATTATGCTCTGCGATTTCACCGCAGTATGAAATTTCTACTTTTTCATAATTGCTCCCGATAAGATACATACAGAGTTTTCCGATTTTCTCTGCGAGAGGGAAATAAGGCTCAAGAACCTGCATGGCATCGGGTTTTATATATGGCATGTTGATGGCGTTTTTCACAGGGAGACCTTTCAGGGAATTGACTATCTGCTCGGCGACAGAGATGGCAACATTGATCTGGGCTTCTTCTGTGGATGCGCCAAGGTGCGGCGTCATAATAACACGGTCAAGTTCGATAAGGGGACTGTCAAAAGGCGGCTCTGTCACGAAAACATCGATCGCTGCACCGCTTACGACACCATCTTTTACTGCTTTTGCAAGCGCTTCTTCATTAATGATGCCTCCCCTTGCGCAGTTTATAATGCGAGCCCCCTTCTTCATAACAGCGAAATCCTTTGTGCTGATAAGATCTTTTGTCTCTTTTGTGAGGGGGGTATGTACAGTAATATAATCTGCCCGTTTAACAATGTCTATGACGGTTGTAAGCTCAACACCAAGTTCATTAGCCCTCTCAGGAGATATGAAAGGGTCATAAGCTAATATATTCATCTCCATTCCCTGGGCGCGTTTTGCGACTTCTGCACCAATCCTTCCAAGTCCGACAATCCCGAGTGTTTTTCCCCTTACCTCAACACCCATGAATTTTTTCCGGTCCCATTTCTTACTTTTTAGCGATGCATTTGCCTGCGGGATGTTCCTGGACATTGCCATCATCATGGCTATTGTATGCTCAGCTGCTGAAATGGTATTGCCTTCTGGCGCATTAATTACTATTACTCCCCGTTCTGTGGCTGCACTAACATCGATATTATCCACACCGACTCCAGCCCTGCCTATGATTTTTAATTTTTTGCCTGCATTTATGACATCTTTCGTAACTTGCGTTTCGCTTCGGACAATAAGGGCTTCGTAATTACCGATCTTTGCGATCAGTTCATCGGGCTTAAGGCCGGTTGCAATATCAACATCAAATTCTTTTTTTAATATCTCGACACCCTGGTCGGATATGGGATCGCTTACAAGTATCTTCAAGATTATCACCAGCTAATTCGCCAAATCAACGAATTATTTTTATAAGATTATTACTTTTCAGGTTCTTAGAGTATTTTGCCGTTCATAAGCTTTTCTAACTACGTTTCCTCAATGGGATACTATACATTGTCCATAAAAGATATTAAGACAAAGACAAAATTCAGAAAATATTAATATTATTAATATTAGCATCAGGTCAACGGGATTTAATGGCGCTAAGTTAATTAAAAATAACGGTTTCACACTTGGCGAGAGGTTGAAGTTGCTTGACGGCAATACTCTCTTATGCTGACATTGCAGTAGTAGGTAGTTATATATTATTAAACAGTCATTTAAACCATAAAGAGACTGATTAATGAGTAAAACACCAGACAACCTATTAGAATTCTTGAACGGTACTTTTGCATTATATCCAGAGGAAATTAAACAATACGAAGAAGCATTTATCCATAGCAGTAATAACAGCTTATTAAATAATCAAAGACTTGCATTTCTCGGAGATTCGGTATTGAGACTGATAATAAGGGAACATTTTTTCAAGAAAAATTCAGTTTCGGATATCGGAGAACTCACAAAAATATGTGGCGAAGAGAAAGAAACCAATAAGAACTTTGCAAATATCGCATTCAAACTTGAGTTGGTGAAGTACATGAATATCGAAAATCCACCTCTCGATTATGAAACCAATGAAACATTAAATGCAGAAGTCCTTGAAGCATTATTCGGAGCAATATACCTCAATAGAGGATTTGAGGATACAAGAAGGATTGCCGAGAAATATATACTGACGAACTTGGAACCATAAAATGGTGATATATGAAAACAGAAATGGGAGAATATGTTGTAGGTGCATATCTGAAAATTATTAAGGGATGTGATTTCATTGATATTAGAAAATCTTAAAAGGTAACGAAATTTCAAAAAGAATTAAATAATGAATATGAGTGTACTTATAATTCCCTGCTATATAAAAACCAAATGGGACATTGATTGCCTAAATAGATTATTGATTAGTGTTCAGAATCAAACTCAGAAATTTGACAAGGTTTATTTAGTTGAGGATGCAAGCCCATTTGATTATAAACTACAATTTGATTTTATTGAACACATAAAATTATCTGCTAACGGGGGACCAGCAAGGGCAAGAAATATCGGAATTGAAAATGCATTAAAACTCAACGCACAATATCTATTATTTACTGACCATGATTGTATTCTGGATAAGGAATGGAATGAGCAGATGACATCATTTTTAAGACAGACAGAATTTGGTGCCGTAGGTGGTATGACATATTCTTATGGGAATACTTTGTTAGATTACTATCATGACATAAATGGAACCTTAAGTGGCAAGTGGCTCTTGCCTGAGAAAAAAGAGTTATGGTATATGCCTTCATTGAATTTTGGCATGAAATCCACTGTTGCTGAACAGTTCGGATTCGATGAGAGATTCCCAACAGCAGCTGGTGAAGATGTTGACTTATGTTTACGTCTGCGGAGCAAATATAAAATTGGATTTTGCGCCAACGCAAAATTGTGGCATGACTACGGCTATAAAAACTCAATTACCGGCTTCAAAAAATTTGTGAAACTATTTCAAAAATATAAAAGTTCGAGTGCAACTGTGTATGAAGGTCATACTGTTTTACTTTGGGATGCATCAGAATCGATTTACAGAGGAAATATGTATGAGCCTAATTTATAGAAGAAAAGCAAACCAGCCAAGTATATTCCATGTAATTCATGATTACTTAGGGGAAATACGCCCTTTCGCTAAACGCATAGAAAAAAAGCACCTTATTCTACCATTAGTGTTTTTAAAAACAATAGAATGGAGTATATACAGATGGTACAAAACACCTATAAGACGTTTTTATGGGGTTAAAGGGAATGAATTAATTTATATGATTACGAGGCGCTGTAATGAAAGATGTTCAAAATGTGGAATTTGGAAAAATCCAGAGCCAGATAGCGAACATCTAAAAGTATCAGATTTCATAAATTGCCTAAAGTCATTACATAATAATTTATATCAGGTAACCTTAACTGGTGGTGAACCATTGTTATTTATGGAAGACGTTCTTAAAATTGCAGAAGAATCAACAAAACTCAATGTTCCAATGTTAATAGTTACAAATGGTTCATTAATTAATGAAAATTTCCTGAATAGATACTCTAAACTAGATCATATTCTCGTTATTTCGATTGACACATTAGATAAAGAAAAATGGCCTGAATTTAGAGGTAGAGACAATTTCGATGCAGTAATGAATAATTTGCAAATAGCAAAAAAAATGTTAGGAGACAAGTTACGAATACAATCGGTTTTTGCTCAAGAAACAATAAATGATATTCCCAAAATTATAGCATTCTGTAAAGATGTTGGTATTCGACATGTCTCTCAACCATATATGGATTTTGGAGGTATTTGGCAAGAAGCAAAACAAATTTATGAAAATAAGAATGATATCGTTTGCATAGCACGTAAAAATATTTGCATCTATCCTAATGGCGATGTTGTAAAATGTTTTGACCATTATCGTATTCCTATTGCAAAGGAACCATTAGGCAATATTGAAAAAGAGGATATAATTCCAATATTATGTAAGAAGCGTTCAACTGAGATTTCAAAAATTATGAAAACCTGTAATTATCCCTGCAAGAATTTATCATGCAACAAGCCCCAAACACTTCTTTTCAATTGAGCAAGAAAGAAAAAATTTATACTTACGATTGGTTTAGCCACAATATTCCGAGTTGGACGATTTGGTTGAAGAAGTTTAAGAACAAGGAACATTTATCTTTTCTTGAAGTAGGTTGTTACGAAGGAATGGCCACGAGATGGCTACTGGATAATATTCTTACTAAGAAAAATTCTCGTATTTCAGTTGTGGATACTTTTTCAGGAAGCATGGAACACCAAAAGATCGACAACAGCGAAATGCTAAATCATTTCATGAACAATATCGGGTTTGATAAACGGGTGAAAATATTTCAAACTACCTCAAAAAGATTTTTGAAAAGCACCGATGAAATGTTCGACTTCGTTTATATTGATGGCTCTCATGTTGCCAAAGATGTAATGTCCGATGCTGTATTGTCTTGGGACAGATTAAAAAAGAACGGAGTATTGGTATTTGATGATTATGAATG
>CABMCA010000057.1 GCA_902384525.1 uncultured archaeon | reverse complement strand
TTTTATGATTAAGAATCTGCCACATACAACACAATTTTGTAGTTCAGGTTTATAGATAGTTATACTCCCCATATATAGTAGAACTACTCTTTGAATATATATGCTAATTGGTTATAGAAGCTATGGTAGTATTGTGTTAGTTCCGTCGAGATACTCTAGGACCCACATACTATTTTTTGCCGCCATACATTGTAAATATCCCGTATTTATAGAAGCAATCCACATCTTTGAAGCCGATAGATTTTAAGGCGCCGATCTGAGTATCTAAAATATCAGGTTTGTCGTTTACAGGGTCTTTATATTTTTGGCTGATCTCGTTAAAATAATTACCTTCTATTTTTAAGACGGCTTTTCTTTCATCAATCCATTCTTTCCAGAGCAAGAGAT
The DNA here is from genome assembly GCA_902384525.1 of uncultured archaeon. Taxonomy (GTDB): domain Archaea; phylum Halobacteriota; class Methanosarcinia; order Methanosarcinales; family Methanoperedenaceae; genus Methanoperedens. The sequence continues at coordinate 17,301 of CABMCA010000057.1, read as the reverse complement.
ACCATCGTTCAAGAGCCTCTGTTGGAGCAAGAACTACATCAATGTTTAGAAAGTACCCATCGGTATCCAGATGGGAATAGATACTCCTGAATAGTGCTTTTTTCTCATACATGGTTAAATGATGTATTGCCAGTGAAGAAACTATAAAATCAAAATTTCCTTGTATAATGTTTTTATCAATAATCTCTTGAAAACTTGCTTTAATGAAATGAGTATGATTAAAACCATTCAGACGCTTTTTAGCTTTATTGAGCATATTCTCCGAACCATCTATCAGAGTGGTTGACATCGAGTTATTAACTTTTAAAAGCTCATGAGTAATAATCCCATCTCCGCATCCGAGATCAAGAATGTTAATTTTTGGTTTGTTGTTAATGAAATGGTTGTAAAAAGATCTCAGAATCTCAAGCAATCTCCTCCGCTCAACGACATAGATATCCGAATTTTCTACGTATTCTTGAGAAAACTCAGCTTTTGCCCACTTGGATTTATTGAATTCGGTCATAATTCTATAGCCTTACCTTTGAGAGTTGAAATTAGCAATAATACTTAAGCGCGCCCAGGGCATTCACGATCTGGGGCTCATCCGGCACCAGGACTTCTTTTTGGAGGATATTCTCAAGTGCTGATAGCATTCCCTTATTCTTTACTGTCCCGCCAATAAGAACAAGTTTTTGCGCCTCCGGTATCATAAACGAGATCCTGCGCGCAAATGCATAATGCATCCCTGCAATGACTTCTTCCCGGGTGTATCCTGCAACAAGCTGTGAGATCATCTCGGAAAGAGCAAATACACCGCATGTGTTATTTATCGCAGGAATTCGTTTTGCCCTGCTGTGAAATGAACCCATCTCTTTTAGTTCGATCTTGAAATAATTTGCAACGAATTCAAGGAAAGCGCCTGTTCCTGCGCTGCATTTGTCGTTTATTGTGAAATTATTTTTTTTGACATCGATGATCTTTGTGTCCTGTCCCCCGATATCAACGATCACATCAGCATCAGGGAAGTAATGCCGGACACCATAAATGGCAGCCGTTATTTCAGTGACAGAGGCGCGATGGGGTACTGAGTTCCGGAAATACCCGGTTGAAATAATCTCATTCCCGCCAATTCCAGTTACCAGGTCTTTCCAGTTGTGCGTCCCTGTTATCTTGTATTTTATTTCACCATCTTCAATTGAAACTTTTTTAGCAGTCGTACTGCCCACGTCAAGCCCTATCATGATCTTTCAAGCAACTCCCTGAAGGCTTCAAGCCTTAATTTTATCTGCTCCGGAGTATTACCCGGAAGGTCTCCCTGGATTGTCAGCATCGGATAATCAAGCTTTAACCTCATGATCTCATCTTCAAGCATGTGATGGCAGGCAAATTGCGTATAATGTATTACTCCGTCAACTTTTCTTTTTTCAAGTTCCTCCTGGAGGAATTTTATCCTGAAATCAAGCGGCCTTGCAAAGGTATAATTGCAGTAATCACGGGCGATCCCGGGAATATCATTCCCGGAGTGCCTGATAAATTCAAAAGGAAGCTCATCAAATACTACAGCAAGGCCCAGGGCCTGGGCAACATCATGAAAATCATGAAATATGGGAGGAACACCAATCAATGCAACCCTGTTACCCATATCAATTTTTCGCTCTTCTGTCGAGGAAATAACTTTCTTGAATTTATCAAGATCACCCATGAGGTCGGAAAAAGATATCATGATCCTGAAAGCATCACCTGCCGAAATCTTTCCATCAGCTCTTTTTTTATCTATTTTTTGCCCCAACTTTTTAAGCTCCCTGATCTGTCCGGGTTTTTCGGGTGATCCAACATTTCCCAGGAAATCACTGAGTTTATACAATTGTGATTCCAGATAATCGGGATCCCCATCGAAAGGATAAAAGAAAAAATGGGTAGGAATGCCGCTCATAGCAACTTTCTGGCCATCCACAAGCGCATTATGGCAATCCCCGCCTGCAACTACGATAAGAAAGTCGATATCGATCTCTCTTTTTGAAAGCATCTCCTGCCAGATGGCAGTCCATGCGCATAATTTATTGCGTGGATATTTTTTTGATCCGGGGATGATATTATTGACATCAAATGGCTCACCCCTGCACGCAAATATCAATTCCGGCGGGACAAGAGCAGTGATCGCGATCTTTTTTTGCACAAGGCACCAATTATTTACCGTTAATTTATAATTTTGTATGCTTTTCACAATCTTTTCGTCATGTATGGTCCTTCTCGCTCATACCCGAATTTCCTGTAATAATCCCTGACCCCTATACCGCTTGTTACCGCAACTTTCCCATATCCTGCAATCCTTGCAGTTTCTTCTGCATGGGTCAGGAGTTCTTCGCCATAGCCTTTGTGCTGCCACTGCGATTTACCCGCATCCTCACCCGGGGCTACCATCGATCCATAGACATGCAGTTCACGAATAAGCGCCGCGCCTTCAAGTTCAGTTCGGTGAGGTGCTGCCGGAAAGCGAAGCCTCAGGAAGCCGATCAATACATCCATTGCTGCATCTTCAAATGAAATGAAATGTTCCAGACCGCCGCAAGCCCTGTATTTTTCACCTGTCAGTTCAATATTCTCAGGTTTTATTCCTGAAAGCTCCTTATGCCCGACTTCACGGCACCTGATGCATCTGCATTTCCCTCCCATTTCCTCCAATCGCTCTTTTGCAAGCTGCCTGATATTGCTCTTTCTTATGCCTGCAAGCACCTGGTACGCGGGAATATCGCGCTGGATCCTTTGCAGGCGTACCCATCCGGGCAGCAGGGCTTTGATCTTTGCAAGCAACTCGACAGCCTCAAGCACTTCAAGAGGCGCATAATTCCCGAGTTCCCACATCCCATGAAGCCGTGTGCCTTCTGTGACAAGCGTGGGGTATATTTTGAGATAATCTGGCATGAAGCGCTCGTCTTCGAATAATCTTTTGAACATCCGAAGATCGGAGTCCACTGTTGCACCCGGAAGCCCCGGCATCATATGGAATCCCACCTTCAGTCCGCTGTCCCTGAGTCTCATATTGGCATCCGCGCTGGCGGCAACCGTATGGCCGCGTTGTATGCCCGTGAGGATAAAATCATACGTGTTCTGAACACCTATCTCCACTTTTGTCGCGCCAAGTTCAAGAATGGTATCAATATGCTCTTTTTTTGTCCAGTCGGGTCTTGTCTCAATGGTTATCCCGACATTGCGGATTCCAGCGCTCTCGTTTGCAGACTGGACTTCTTCTACCGGAATATAGGTCACGTTTTTTCGCCATTCTGTTCCATAAAAATCATTCATGGCCTCAATACAGCGTTTTATGAACCATTCCTGGTAGCACAATGTACGCGAGGTATAAGTTCCACCCATTATGATAAGTTCCGCTTTCTCAACAGGATGGCCAATTTGTGAAAGCTGTTTTAATCGCGATGAGACCTGCAAATAGGGATCAAAATTATTCTCAAAAGCCCGTTTGGCGGCGGGTTCAGCTCCCATGTAACTCTGCGGCGAGTGGAATTTGGAATCAGCGCCTCCCGGACAGGGAATGCACAGGCCGTGAGGACATGGCGCAGGGGATGTCATGGCTGCTATCACAGCGACTCCTGATATCGTTCTTACGGGTTTTAACTGGAGATGTTCAAGGACGTATTGTTTCTCCTCATTGTTGCGGGCAGCGGCAAGGATCTGGGAATTACCAGGAAGGGATGAAAGTTTATAGCGAATGCTGGCGGCTTTTTTTGCTGCATTGAGGGCTTTTTCATCAGGGATCTCATTTCGAAGGAGTTGTTCTATGATATCCCTGGCTGCTAATTCGGTGGAGGTCATTCAGAAATCAAAACAACTTGTATTGCTATAAACGTTACATTAAATCTTCTTCACAAGGTCAAAAAGCGCTGCCTTTGGGTCTTTTGCCTTAATGATCCCTGATGCAAGAAGCACGCCTCTGGCCCCAAGCCCGATTGCCGCAGCCACATCATCCCCGGTTGAAATTCCGGCGCCGCAAAGGACTTTGACCACCGGATTTGTTTTTTTCACAGCGTTCACTGAGCCGCTAACGATTTCGGGATTTGCCTTAGAGACAGGAATCCCTGAACCAATGAGCTCCGGTGGCTCGACTGCCACAAAATCAGGAGACAGCGCTGCTGCTGCTGATGTTACTGCAATATTATTCGTGCAGACAATTGTTGCTAATCCGGCTTTTTTTGCTGATTGAATTGCTGAATCGATTTCAGACAGCAGGATACGGCGCTCCGAATGGTTGATAAGTGTTCCTTTTGCTCCGGCTGACAGGACGCAATCCGCAGTTATGTGACCCGTATAACTTCCAGCGCTAACGCTATCGATATGCTGGGCGAACACAGGTATTTTTACCACGCCTGCAACCCTGAAAATATCAGGTGTCTGCGGGCAGGCAATTATCTCGATGCCTGACTCAATACTGACTTCTTCGCAGTATTTCGCCATCAGTACTGCTTTCTCGCCCATGCTTTCGGCATAGGTTTTGAAATTCAATACTATAAGTGGTTTTTGACCCATGGAAATACAAATCTAAAAAAATTAAGAAGTATAAACTCCTTCTCCAGGATGTACAACTATTCCGGTTGGTGTAATTTCATATGGGTGGATGCCTTTACTATGGTCTGATCCTCTCATCTTGAAAACCTCGACACTTCGAACCCTGACATCATTAATCCGTTTGTTATACATTACTATTGTACCTTCGGTTACGAACGTTTCAACCCCAAACCTACTGGTTGAATTTTCATCTATTATTTCACAGGTCATAAACGAAGTCAATCCCAGTACTTCAAGAGTTGTGCTCAATTTTAAAAGTTCAACTCTTATTTTTGAAGGGTCCTGCAAGTAAAAACCAATAGATGTCGTTCCATCAACAAGCGCCCTCTTGGCATCGATCGTATCCTGTATGGCGATTATCTGATCCATCATGGAGCGAAGATCAAAAGGTCTTACATCAACGTATTTTTCATGAGATGGAATGCCTATCTTGGTTGAACATGCATCAATTATCGCAAGTTTTCCTTCATCTTCAAGGGCCTCAAAATCCCATCCGAACTTCAGGACATTTTCCCTGACCTGATCAGGTCGTTCCTCTGTCGCTATATATATACCATTTTCTCCATATTTTGTTATGCCATTATAGAGGTACTGGAGCCCAAATATGGTCTTTCCACAACCTGCTGCTCCTGATAACAGGTATGATCTATTTCTTAGTAATCCACCGCCACACAATTCGTCAAAACCTTCTATGCCGGTAGGAACACGCTTTGAGTCGCCTTTTTCTGTCTTAATCTTTTTCTTATCAACCATGAAATTCAACCTTGATATAATAATCTTTCACTATATAAATACTTATTCGTCTTATAGTTATAATTATGAGGCTTTCGTCTATGAAATACTATAGGAAGTGAATAAGTTCTGGCCAAAAAAGCAAAGATTTATTTTTCCGGAGTCCCGTATAGTTATTATTTTGGGGGTATATCTTGGTATCATTAAATCTTGATAGTATTTTCAATCCAAAAAGTATCGCACTGATAGGAGCAAGTGATGAAGAAGGCTCGGTTGGATACATCTTAATGAAAAATTTAACCGAAATGGGATATAACGGAATAGTTTATCCTGTTAACATTCACAAACCCGAGATACTTGGAAAAAAAGCATACCTGGGAATTCCCCAACTTCCCCGGACCGTTGACCTTGCTATAATTGCCACCCCCGCAGCAACCGTTCCCGATATAGTGGAGCAGTGCGGAATAGCCGGAATCAGGGGACTGATCATCATTTCAGCAGGATTTAAGGAAGTAGGAAAATCCGGAAAAATATTGGAAGAAAAGATCATTGAAATAAAAAAGAAGTACAATATGAGGATAATAGGTCCAAATTGCCTTGGTATAATCCATCCTGATATCGGTCTTAATGCAACTTTTATTTCCAAGAAGCAAAAAACAGGCAGTATTGCCTTCATATCTCAAAGCGGGGCGTTGGGGTCAGCAATTCTTGACCTGGCCACTCATGAGAACATTAATTTTAGCAATTTTGTTTCAGTAGGTTCAATGATCGATGTGAATTTCGGCGATCTGATCGACTATTTTGGCACTGACCCCAAAACAAGAAGCATTCTGATGTATATCGAAGGTATCACCGATGCCAGGAAATTCATGAGCGCAGCACGGCACTTTTCAAGAACAAAACCAATAATTGTCGTGAAATCAGGAAGATCTGTTGAGAGCGCAAAGGCAGCCGCTTCACACACAGGAGCTATAACAGGCGAAGACATGGTATATGATGCTGCATTTAAGCGGGCAGGCATTGTGCGCGTAAAGGATATTGCAGACCTGTTTAACTGCGCCGAAGCTATAGGAAAGCAGCCGCTTCCCAAAGGACCGAACCTGGCCATAATTACAAATGCGGGCGGCCCTGGTGTAATGGCTTCAGATTCGATAATATCTCTTGGCGGGAAACTTGCCCGATTAAGTAGCGAGACGATTGAGAAGCTAAATAGCATTCTTCCTTCGCACTGGAGTAAAGGTAATCCCATTGACCTGCTTGGAGATGCAAATGCCCTTAGATATGTAGCTGCAGCAGAAGCATGTTTTAGTGATGAAAATGTTGATTGTGTGTTGATAATCTATACCCCGCAGGGAAGTTCTGATCCAGATGAGATAGCAGTAAAAATTTTGGATCTTTATAAAAATAAAAAGTTTTCCAAACCATATTTTACTTCTTTTATGGGTTACGAAGACGTGGAAAAAGCAAATCATATTTTGACTGATAATGGAGTACCGACTTATTCCACTCCAGAACAGGCAGTTTCGACGTACATGTATATGTACCAGTATAAGCGCAACCTTGAGCTGCTGTACGAAACCCCGGTAGAGCTGCCTGTGGAAAGCACTCCGCCAAAACAGCCTCTGGCTTCTATTATTAGAAGTGCTGCCAGGGAGGATCGAAAAATCCTCACGGAAACTGAATCAAAACGTTTCCTTGAATATTATAATATTCCAATTGTTAAAACAAGGGTGGCAAAAACCGCAGATGAAGCCGTAACTTACGCGCTTCAAACAGGTTATCCTGTAGCCCTTAAGATCCTCTCACCTCAAATATCTCATAAAACAGATGTAGGGGGCGTTAAGCTTGATATCAATTCCGAACCTGAACTTCGATCGGCTTATGAAGAAATCATGAAAAGCGTAAAAGAGCATAATCCGGATGCACAAATCCAGGGGATAACGGTACAGAAGATGGTCAGGAAAAAGGGTATTGAAATAATTCTTGGCGCAAAAACCGATTCCCTGTTCGGTCCTGTAATTATGTTCGGAAGAGGCGGGATTGATGTGGAAATATACAAAGATGTTGCTGTCGGGCTTTTGCCGCTTAATCAGACTCTTGCAAGAAGAATGCTGGAAGAAACGAAGGTATACCAGCTTCTCAAAGGCTACAGAAATCTTCCACCTGCCAATATCAATCTTTTAGAAGAAATAATTGTTCGTTTTTCCCAGATGCTTGTGGATTTCCCGCAATTGAAAGAATTTGAGATAAATCCACTTTTTATTAATGAAAATGATGCTCTTGCTCTTGATGCACGAGGAGTGATCGATAAAGAACTGCTCAAAGCAAAACCTCACGAGCATCTTGTCATTAGCCCATATCCTGAAAAATACAGGTCCTTATGGAAGCTCCGGGATGGGCGAACAGTGATCCTGAGGCCAATAAAACCTGAAGATGAACCTTTATGGCTTGAGATGTTCCATAACTTTTCGCAAGAATCCATACATTTCAGGTTATTTCAAACTATTATAGAGCCCATAGCACATGAGTTCAGTGCCAGGTACTGTAATATCGACTATGATAGGGAACTTGCCATTGTGGCAGAAATAGAGGACGGAGGGAAAAGGAAAATGCTCGGAGTTGTCAGACTCAATATCGACCCTGCTGAAAATGCAGGCGAGCTCTCTTTTATTGTTGCTGATCCATGGCAGGGACAGGGTCTTGGTTCAAAAATGGTGGATTATATGATAGAAATTTGCAGGGATAAGCAACTTGAGAAAATCAGTGCGGTGATGTTATCAGATAATTACAGGGCAATAAAACTGTTTCAGGAAATGGGATTTACAATTGAATCACTGGATGATGGTACACAAAGAGCAGTGCTTGACCTGAAAGAGGAAATATAAAGTTTATCATATTTTGAATATGCCTATTAACTCCATGATGATTATGAGTTTTCAAAAGCTTTGTTAGGATTTATATACACCAAAATCCTAATAGCATCATAAGCACGATTACAATGAGCGACTATACATTAGGTATTAAGGAACTGGATGAGGCGATTGGAGGCATAAGAAAAGGGTCGAATATAATGCTTATAGGACCACCTATGAGTGGAAAGGAAGCCATCCTGAACCACATCATGTACAATGGCGCTGTAAATAATGAAAATGCAATTATCACGGTCACTACACGTGAATCCGCAGTCCATATTCTTGAATGGTTCAAGGAACACAATTTGAATCTTCCAATGTCAAGGATCGGAATAATCGACTGTGTTACAAAAACTCTTGGAGGTGCTTCGATTGAAAATGAGAATATAAAAATCGCAAGTAGTCCAGTTGATCTTACGGGTATCGGGGTTAAGATCAGCCAGTTTTTTGAGGAATTCTTTATGAAAAAGAATACTCAGAAGATCCAGTTATATATAAATTCACTCTCAACAATATTGATGTACTCAAATATTCAGACTGTTTTCCGGTTCCTTCATGTTTTTACCGGTCGTATTAAAGCAGCGGGTGCTCTGGGGATTTATGTAATAGAGAGCGGTATGCACGACGACCAGGCGGTCGCAACTTTAAAACAATTATTTGACGGCATGATCGAGATAAAATCTGTGGAGGATAAAAATTTTATACGAGTGGTCGGAATATCTCAAAAACCAACACCATGGTTTGAATATGAGATCGATGGCCATAATATAAAGATCATAAGGGGAAATTAATATGATAGAGACAGGAATCCCCAAGCTTGACAAATTCCTTGGGGGGGGTATCCCAAGAGGGAAGAGTCTTGTTTATTACAGCCAGCCAGGTGTTGAAGGTGAGATATTTGGATTGCAGACAGTTTATGGCACACTTAAGACGGGCGGAACATGCGTTTTTGTCGTATCAAGCACTATACCTGATATTGTAAAAGGCCAATTTGACGAGTTTGGCTGGGATATTAGCTCATTCAAAGATAAATTATTCTTTGTAGATTCCTATAATCCTTTAATCGGTGCTCCATCTAATGAAAAGTATGTTGTTTCAAATCCGGATAAGATAGAAGATTTTCACAAGACAATAATGGATATTATAAAAGAATTACCACCAAGTACTATCGTTTTCGGTTCTCTTTCAACAATCATGGACCTATGTGGGGAGAAAGAAACAATTGAAGCGGTCAGGACATGGAATAAGATGGCGATGTTGTATGATCATACCATCGTTTATAATTTCACGGCATGGCCTTATTCTGATGAAACATTAAATCTGATCAAGGGAGACCTTTTCAATTCAATTATTTCTATCGGCGGAATAGCTGAACGTGTTATCTTCGGGCAGTATTTCGGAATAATGAAATCAGACTGGGCAGAGGTATCCAGGAAATCAATGCTTTTCAGGGTTTTAAGGCCGGGCGGTATAAAGATATTCATACCTAAAATACTTGTCACAGGTCCTTTTGATGCAGGAAAGAGCACATTTGTCCATGCGCTGTCCACGCGGGCGATATCAGTTGACAGGCTCGGTACAACTGTTGCCATGGACCACGGTCATGTGGAATATAAGGGTTTTAGTGCCGATATATTCGGAACACCTGGGCAGGAACGGTTTGACCCGATCATAAAATTGCTCAGCGGTGAATCAATGGGTGTTTTTCTTATTGTGGATTCAACAAATCCTTCTGATTTTATTCGGGCAAAGCATATGCTTGATATTACAAAGTCCTATGGACTTCCGTATGTTGTGGTCGCAAATAAACAGGATTTACCAGGAGCATTAACTCCTGAAGAAATAAGGGAACAATTCCATCTACCAGAGGACATACCTATCGTTCGTGCAGTAGCAAAAGATAAGATCGGGGTGTATGAAGCATTTGAAGTATTACTGGATAGGGTCACGGGAGGGATCTGATTGTCCGATACAATCGAAATGGTAGATAAGTTATTGACAGATCTGAAAAAAGTAGGCGGTGTGATTGCGTGTGCCGCTGCAAGCCGTGATGGATTGCTCATTCGGGCTATTATGCAAAAAGAACAAATTGTAGAATCCCTGGCCGCGATGTCCGCCACAATGCTCGGAGCAGCTGAGACTGCAACAACTCATGTTGAAATGGGCATACCTACAAGAGTAATTGTTGAATCGGATCATGGAAAATTAATAGTTGTCGGAGCAGGACCCAAGGCTTTGTTAATCCTTCTTACAAGCCCGGATGTCGGTTTAGGTTTGATCCTTCTGGAACTTGATAAATCAGCGAAAAAGTTAAAAGAGATATTGACATGAACAAACAGGAAAAAAAAGCAGAAGCCACTTCGATCGAACCCACGCTACATGTAGGGAAATCAGGTATTGATGGTGTGGTTGAAGAGTTAAAAATCCAGTTGAAGAACAGGAATATGGTAAAAGTTAAAATTCTTAAATCTGCTTTTGCTGAAACCGGAAAAAAAGAACTAGCCCAAAAACTTGCCGACCTTTCAAATTCAGAACTTATTGAGGTCAGGGGTAATACGGCGGTTTTATGCCGAAAAAGGTAAATACTATACGATAATTAAATAAGACCCTTGAATCATTCAAGGGACTATCTTGATTACATATAAAGATAATTTTACGGAGGACTAACTTGACAACAATATATGATGTGCCCGCAGAGATGCTCATAAACAATGTGGCGCAGAAACTGAAAACGAACGAGAAGGCCAAACCGCCCGAGTGGGCAGGTTTTGTTAAAACAGGCGCTTACAAAGAGCTTTCACCGGATAATGCTGACTGGTGGTATGTAAGATGCGCTTCAATTTTAAGACGTATCTATATCGACGGGCCGGTCGGGGTTTCAAGACTAAGGAGTTTCTACGGCGGACGCCACCGGAACGGAAATAAACCGATACATCATGCCAAAGGAAGCGGCTCTATTGCAAGAGAAGCCTTGCAGCAGCTTGAAAAAGCAGGATTTGTAAAAAACCAGAAGACTGGAAGGATAATCTCACCATCAGGCCAGGCATTCATGGATAATTCAGCAAATGAAGTCAAATCCGACCTTGTAAAAACCAATCCGGCTCTTGCCAAATATTAAGGATTCCGTACTGGATACGGAAATTGATCAATATGGATGAGGATCTAGAAGAAATAAAAAGACGCAGGCTTGAGCAATTACAGCAGCAACAGTATTCAGGCCAGGCACAGGCTGCACAGCAGGAGCAGGCGCGTGCGGAGTATGAGGCTAAAAAGCAGTCTATCATGCGCCAGATCCTTACGCCTGAAGCAAGAGAGAGATTGAACACTCTTAAGATGACAAAGCCTGAGCTTGTGGCAAATGTCGAGGCGCAGCTTGTGTCACTTGCCCAGAGCGGAAGACTTGCGGGAAAGATCGATGATGCAAAACTTAAGGCGCTGCTTATGCAGCTTCAGCCCAAGAAGCATGAAATGCAGATAAGAAGGATGTAAATAGCTGTAATCCGAATACAGAATCAAAAATCCTGTATAATCCCAGGATTTTTTGTGTGGATGCTTTGTCAGGATTAATATTTTTGATCTCATCTGTGAATTCTTCCATAATTTTCAGCGCTTTTCCTGTGTTCAGGTTATCATCCATCGCATTTTCAAATTTTTTTCTTGTTTTGGTTACGATCTTCTGGATATCATCGTTGCCATTTTGTATCTTCAGGCGTTTTATCAAAGCACAAATCCTGTCGATTTTTTCGGTGGCTTCCCCCAGTCCATCGAGTGTGAAATTTAGCCTTCGCCTGAAGTTCATGGAAAGCAGCAGATACTTTATCGCCATAGGTTTGAATCCTTTATCGATAAGATCATGAAGTATATAGAAATTACCGCCGGATTTTGACATTTTTTTGCCATCAACCATGAGGTGCCTGCAGTGAAGCCAGTATTTGGAAGGATTAATACCGAATGCCCCGAAATTCTGGGCTATTACGTTCTCATGATGCGGGAAAATGTTATCAATCCCTCCAACATGAATATCAAAACGTTTGCCAAGATGCTTTGAACCCATGGCAGAGCATTCTATATGCCATCCAGGGCGGCCTTTTCCGAGTTCAGTTTCCCATAAAACATTTCCATCTTTCTTTTCATATGACTTCCAGAGAGCGAAATCCGCAATGATTGAAGTATCTTCGCCCCATTCGTCCCGTTTTATTTTTTTCTTTCCTATCCTGAGCTTAAGATGTGAAAGTTTACCATAATCTTTGAACTTTGAGACATCATAATAAATCGATCCGTCCTTCCCACGATAAGCATAGCCATTTTTCATTATCTTTTTTATAATATCGATCATTTCAGGCACATGTTCTGTGGCTTTTGGAAAAACATCTGCTGGTAATAGATCCAGGGTTTCCATATCCTCAAAAAAAATCTTTGAGTAATATTGTGTCAATTCAGAAAGCTGCTTTCCCTCCTTTTTTGCTGTGGTTATTGCTTTATCCTCAATGTCAGTAAGATTCATTACTCTTTTTACTGCATAACCTTTAAACTTGAGATACCTTACAAGCACATCTTCAAATACAAAAGTCCTGAAATTCCCGATATGTGCATACTGGTAAACCGAGGGGCCGCATGTATAGATCCCGACTATGTTTCCTGAAGGTTCAAATGTTTCTTTTTTTCTGGTAAGAGAATTAAAAAGTTTCAGCATTATGAGTTTCTATTTATTTTGTATGATTATAAAACATGTGTCATGACCTCGTATTGTCTAAATCCGAAAAATATCAGGACTCGACATCCTGACTTCATATAGAAAGCTTAATATTACATCGATTCTTAGGAGATTGAAAGCCGTCAGGCTATAATAGGAGGATAAAAATGGCAACAGAAGGCCTTACAATATTTGGTAAAACGGTATTCGATACGCTTTTCATAGATTACAGGATCATGGTTATCGCAGCGATCATATCTATCATCCTGTTCATTGTTGGAATATACATACAATTAGATAAATGGGGGCGGGGAATCCCCGAAGGCGCTACAAAACCATATGGTGCATGGGGTGCTCTCAAGATGATAATCAGCAGGATATTTGAAAAAGGTTTAGGACATGCCCTTGAAGTATTGGTACTTGATGTGGCATTTCAGCGCAGGACATACAGGCGCAGGAAACTTGAATGGTTCATGCATATCCTGATCTTCTGGGGATGGGTCGGATTATTGATATTAACTATTGTTGCGGCAGCGGCTGAATTTTATGGGCCTTTCATTAAAGGCGCAGGTCCTGAATTCTTCATAGGAGTATGGAATTCTCTTGAACTTCCAAACAATATTTTTGCCTATATGCTTGTTGTAGGCATTATTATTGCCATAGGAAGAAGATTACTATCAACAGGGAAAGATGTTCAGGCACGAAATGCGGATATCGACTGGATACTAATAATTGGTCTGCTTATTGTAGTAGTGACCGGATTCTATGCACAATATCTTCGTGCTGATGTATATCAAGTCAGCAGAGAAGTAATCTCGTTATATCCACTGGGATTCTTTGATAACATAACAGTACTGTTCCATGAGGTCTTCACTCTGCTATTCTGTGTTGCTTACATTCCATTTAGCAAGTCTTTCCATATGTTAACAGCGCCCCTGACCATACTGGTCAACCAGGGAGGCGAGTAAATTGGCTAAAGAGAAACCTTCATTAAACACGGTAAATTTCACTGCAGCCCAGTTGATGGAATTTGATGCATGTACGCGGTGCGGTGAGTGTGTAAAGTACTGCCCGACCTACGATGCTAGGGATAAGAACCAGGACATCGAACCAAGAGATAAGATCCTGCGATGGCGGAGTTTTATGAACAAATGTTTTGGTCTGAAAGCAAGGCTTTTCGGGCCGGAAAAAATTCCCCCTGAGGAAATTAAGAAGTTCACAGATGACCTGTATAATTGTACCACATGCGGTATGTGTGGAACAGTATGTCCGGCCGGTATCAATACGATTGAACTCTGGGAATCCACAAGAGCAAATCTTGTAAAATACGGAACCGGTCCTTTTGGCAAGCAGAGCCTTTTCCCAAAGCTCATCGAAGAAGGGCATAATCCATACATGAAGCAGCAAAAAGACCGCCTTGCATGGATGACACCCGATATCAAGATAGCTGAAAAATCCGACATTGCATATTTCATAGGATGCACAGCAGGATACAACCAGCAGGTTCTGGGCGTCAGCACTGCCAGGATATTGAATAAGCTCAATGTACCGTTCATGGTCCTTGGAGAAGATGAATGGTGCTGCAGTTCGGCCCTTATAAGGACAGGCCAGCAGCATATAAATGAGACCCCGAAGAAAGCCGCTATCCACAATGTTGAAGCACTGAAAGCAAGAGGTGCAAAGAGAGTCATATTTGCCTGCGCCGGATGTTTCAGGGCGGCAAAGATCGACTGGCCACGTGCTTATGGAAAAGCGCTGCCGTTTGAAGCGATCCATATGTCCCAGTTCCTTGCAGAGCAGGTTGAGGCCGGGAAGATAAAGTGGGAAAAGAGCCTTAACAAGACCGTCACTTACCATGACCCATGCCACCTTGGAAGACATGTTGGTGTGTTCGAAGAGCCCAGGAAAGTCCTGAAAAGCATGCCTGGCATAAAACTTGTGGAAATGAAACGAAACCGCAAGGAACAGAGATGCTGCGGCGCAGGCGGAGGCGTAAAAGCAGGTATTCCCGACCTTGCACTAGGCGTGGCAAAAGCACGTGTCACTGACGCAAAAGAAACAGGCGCGCAAGCTTTGATAAGCACATGCCCGTTCTGCAGGCGAAACCTTCTTGACGGCAGGAATGAACTTAAACTTGACATGAGCGTGGACGACCTTGTAGTTCTCACAGCTAATCTGATGGGTCTGAGCACCGATGTCAAACCACCCGCACCGGGCGCTCCAATGGAATCCATAAGCGACCTTTTCAGGACGCAGACGATCCCGCCCAAACCACCGGCAGCTCCGAAGGCGGAAGCCCCAAAAGCTGCGGAAGCACCGGTAGCTGCACCAGCCCCGAAGGCAGAATCGCCCAAAGCTCCGGCAAAGGATGCTCCAAAGGCTGCACCAGTCAATAAGAAGTAGGTTTTACCTACTTTTTTTCTTTTTTATTTTTATTCATCAAAATCCTTTAATCATTGGACATATATTTCTTAATGAATTACAATGAACCTGACATACCTCTTAGCGGCACATAAAGAATCCTTCAAACAGAGATTTATCGAAGCGCTGGCAAAAAAGAATTCAATGACAGCTGATGAGGTAAAGGTCGATTTCAAGTCTTTTATTGAACAATTTGCAGGTGAAAAGTACAACGAGGTTTCACAGGTTGTCAAAAGGATAAATGAAATAGAAATCCCTGTTTTCCTGAATATCAGGCGCGACAGGATGCGAGAGGATAAATGCAAGATATGTGAAGGCAATGAGACAAACATACTTGAAATCAAAGAAAAATACGGAAACAAGATAGAGATATTTGAAGTGATCGAGGACAGGCCTGAAGGTTTACTCTACCAGATAATATTCCACGAAGAGGCCGAAGAGAAGAAGCTTCCCCTGACTGCAATAATCAACCGGGGAGAACTAATAAAATTCTGGGCAGGAAAAACAGTGGA
Organism: uncultured archaeon; assembly: GCA_902384525.1. Classification (GTDB taxonomy): domain Archaea; phylum Halobacteriota; class Methanosarcinia; order Methanosarcinales; family Methanoperedenaceae; genus Methanoperedens. The sequence continues at coordinate 1,471 of CABMCA010000057.1, read as the reverse complement.
TGCAGCGGTTTATGAGCGGTATATAAACAAATATCTTGCAAAAAGTTAATATAAGAACAGGATTAAACATGTATGATTATTACGGAGGTGAAAAAGCATGTGCAGTGTCGGTGATGCGTTCAATGTTGAGGTCCAGCAGTTAAATGCAAAATTCTATAAATGCGCTGATTGCAAAAACGAGTTCAGAGGTGTCGGAAAAAAAGTGATGTGCCCGTCATGCCAATCAAGAAACACGAGTCTTATGTTCCCGGAAGAATGATCCCTTTAAAGACTCAGGATTTGCTCCTTGTCCGTGGAAGAGAAGGGACACTCGGAATAGTCAAAGTAGGAGAAAATAAACAATTCTTCCTGGAAACTGATAAAGAAGAAATAATACTTGCTCTTGAATCAGAGGATTTGCTCGTAGCATCGGGTTTTGGGACTGATGACACTATAATAAAAGGTTTGAAATGTATTCTTTTTATGATACGCGAGGTGGGGTCGCCTTTTATCGCCCTTTCTAAAAAGCATCCTGCGTCAAAGCGCTTAAAGATCGTTGTTTCTGCTGGTGACAGGACGCGGGTAAGCTGTAGTATCACTCCGGGAACACATCCTGAACAGGACGTCTTATGCGGCTCCGGTGAATTTGATGGTGTTGAGATATCAGGAGTTAAAGGCGGGGTTGAGTTTAAGAATCTAAAAGATGGGAATTTTGAGAAAATCCCGTTTGATATCTAACTTTTCACTGCCTTTCGCAATGCTTCAACAGATGGCGGCGCTCCAACGAAAGCGCATTTGTGGTCAATGAATACTGTTGGAACAGCCTTAACACCATAAAGCGCAGCTTTAGCAAAACCCTGGGGTGTACCTGTTGAAATCTCAAATGCCTGGACACCCTGGGTCTGTGAAGCAACTTCCTTTGCCATCGCAACCGCTGTGGGGCAGTGAGGACATGTCGGGGATGTAAATACCTCAATCACGATCTGACGTTTCGGGGTTACAGCTTCATGCTGGCGCTTCATCAATTCTTCGAGTCTTTTCTTTTTTATCCGGGCAATTTCATCATCTTCAGACATATTTTTCCTCGTTATATTTTACTTTACTTAAGCTCTTCTTTCTATTGATCAATGAGATCCCTGTTACAATACTTATTAAGCCGGCAGATAACCCAAATATTAGAGAAAGCATTATAATTGTTCCTCCGATAATTATGCTAAATACCGATGAAAAATTAAAGATATAGATCAAAAGCATGAACGGAAATAAGACAAATTCCGCCCCAAGTCCCATAAACGTCCAGCCGAGTATCTTTTTTTCATCAGGAAGCCGTTTCAACTTATTAAATATGAAAGGCATTGCAACAATTGGCACAGTTACATAATTCAGTTATGGTCAAAGTAATATCATCACAATAAATACTTATTTATTCTTTAATGTAATGATATTACCTGCTACTGACCATGGCTACAATATCTTCTACATTTAAAAATAT
>CABMCA010000056.1 GCA_902384525.1 uncultured archaeon | reverse complement strand
TAAGAGAAGTAGAAAAACCAACTCCCAGGGACAATGAAGTACTGATAAAAGTATATACAACAACGGTAACCAGGGGAGATTCCAGAATGCGAAGCTTCACAGTTCCAATTTTAATGTGGCTCCCGGCTAGAATATATCTGGGTATCAGAAAACCTAAAAGAGCTATCCTCGGAATGTCGCTGGCCGGGGAAATAGAATCCGTTGGAAAAAACATAACAAAATTCAAGAAAGGAGACCTCGTTTTTGCGTCTACCTTCAAGGAGAATTTCGGTGGATATGCCGAATATAAATGCATGCCAGAAAATGGAATGGTATTTATAAAACCCTCTAATGTGTCCTTTGAAGAAGCCGCTGCAATTCCAGGAGGTAGTAATATGGCATTGAGATTTCTTAGAAAAGGCAATATCCAAAAAGGACAGAAAGTTCTTATCTATGGAGCTTCCGGAGGGGTGGGTACTTTTGCGGTACAGCTTGCCAGGTACTTTGGGGCGGAAGTCACCGGAGTATGCAGTACCACAAATTTGGAATTGGTAAAATCTCTGGGAGCCGATAAGGTGATTGATTACACAAAAGAGGATTTTACGAACAGCGGGGAATCTTATGATTTTATCTTTGATGCCGTTGGAAAAAGATATAGCTCAAAATTAAAATTAGTGTGCAAAAAAGCGCTAACTCCGAACGGAAAATACATATCAGTCGATGATGAAACACCAAAGATATGTAATGAATCTTTAAATTTGCTCAAAGATCTTATTGAGGCGGGGAAGATAAAACCGGTCATTGATAGAACGTATCCTCTTGAACAGATTGTCGAAGCTCACAGGTATGTCGATAAAGGGCACAAGAAAGGAAATGTGGTCATAACTGTAAAGCATAATAACGAAACCTTAGCGTAATCCTGTTTGGTTACATTTGTGTAACCTTTGTTATAAGCTTGTTGCCTAACTCCACACTCATGCCAGATTTTTATTAAGCATTTCCAATCCAATTTTCCTCTGGTGATAAGAACAATGGTCGGACACGAATTTGCTTTCTATGTGACCCTGAAACCAAACATGATAAAAAACCTCAAAATCAGATGCGACTACAAGGAGGAATTCGAGTTCGGAGGCACTCTGGAAGTCGATAAGATCAAGATGGTCGAAGATGAGATCCTCAGGGTCGCGGGTAAATTCGGTGTAATAGATTTGGGCATACCAATGCCCGAGTTGAAGAAGATTATTGAAAAAAGAGGTGAAAATAAATGAACAAACTACACGAAAACACTCGGAATATACGTAAGGGTGATCTGCAATGAAACAGCCAATAATAACTCTGGTTGCAGTATTTGCTCTCATATTCATGATAGTTCCTGCAAACGCTGAACCTGGGATCGTACTGGATCAGCTCTCACCCCAGCCCGTTGAACCGGGGCAGGACTTAACTCTGTCAGTCAGGCTTGAAAATGAAAATAGCGATATGGAAAATGTAAGGCTTGAAATCGTTCCGGATTCGCCCATTAAACTCAAGAATGAAAATAGGCGCATTATCGATGAAGGCAGGATGATCAAATATGAAGCTGTCATTGAAACCTATCTGCTGCATGTTGATCCTCTCGCAGCTTCGGGCACATACGAGATTGAATTCAGATCACGCTGGTCTGGCAATGAAATGTCGTCTGAAACAAACAAAACCTTCAAAGTATTGGTCAGGGGAGCGCCTCAGCTTATGATTTCCAACATTACAGTATATCCAGGACGAATAAGTCCGAAGGATAAATTTGATCTTACTTTCCAGGTCTCAAATGAAGGAACCGGCATGGCACGAGAAGTGCAGGTAAGCGCTGACATGAGCGATCTGCCTTTTGTATCCCTGAATGCTGATACAAAGGTCCTGAAAAGACTTGATCCGGGGGAAACAATTCAATTGAACTACCCTATCCAGGTTAAAGACAAGACTGAAATTTCATCGTACTCTATCCCCATTAAAATGGAATATAAAGATGAGAACGGAAAAAACATAAGTTCGAAAAGTTTTGCAGGCATCCGGGTACTTGGTAAAGCAGAACTTGCGATTTCAGATATAAAGATCGAACCGCAAAATCCGGCAGAAGGTGACCTTGTCACTGTAAACATGCGCATTGAAAATTCAGGAACCGGTGAGGCGAAATCCGTGAAAGTCAACCTCGATGCCCCATTTAAAGGGACAAGAACCGCTTTCCTTGGCAAGATCAAACCCGATGATGATGCACCAGGCGTTTTTACCTTCTTTGCAGAGAAAGGAGGCGATATTCCTTATTCTGTTAATATCGAATTCGAAGACGATCTCGGTGTCCGGACTGTCACTGAATCATTAAACCTCTATGTGAGCAACCCGAATAAAAACGGCATGGCAGTACCGGTTATTATGACTCTGCCGATCATAGTTGGTGGAATATATTATCTTCACCGCAGGAAAAAAACTAAAGATAATACTATATGAAGAGGGCATATGTTCAATAATGTTAAACTATCGTTGTTTCTGGCATCCAGGTCAATGATGAAAGGAAATAAAAGCACACAGCTTTTAATAATCATTATAATGTCCTTGATCTTTGTAAATTTAGTATTTATAGGTTCCATTTTTCTTGGAGTGACTGAGGCAACTAACAATCAGGTAATCAACTCGCTATATAGTAACGTAGTGATCGAGCCCAAAACAGATGAAAAATATATAAACGATGTTTATTCCCTGGAACAAAAGATAAAAGGCGTTCCGGGTGTAGTGGGCATCTCATCACAATATGTAACGGGTGCGACACTTTCATATAAGGATAAACATGGGACATGGACCGTTCGCTCCATTAATCCGGACAATGAAATGAAAGTTACTACAAATTATAAATATCTGATTGCCGGCAAATACCTTAGCAGGCTTGACGAGAACGAGATCCTGCTTGGAAAAGAGATTGCAGGAGGGTATGGAGGTGATATTGAATATAATTCGCTTGGAGTTAAAGTTGGTGATAACATAGATGTGCTGTTCAATAATGGCATAAAAAAGAGCTACAGGGTAAAGGGAATTTTTGATGCGAATTTCATACAAACCAATACGATGGCATACATCAGCCAGAAAGAAATGGAATCCGTAGTCGGCCTGGAAAACAAAGCTTCACAAATACTGATCAAGACCAGAGATAATGGAAATGAAGACCGGTACATAAAACAGTTTTTAGAGATGGGTATTAAAGAAGAAATTAAACCATGGACTGTCTATGCCGGCATGGTAAAAAATATAACAAACAGCTTTAATATGATCTCAATTATGATATCTGCTATCGGCTTGTTCGTTGCGGTCATTACTATTTTTATAATAGTTTATACCAGCACTGTCAGCAAGCGAAGGCAGATAGGAATTTTAAGGGCTGTTGGAATAGAAGAATCCATAATCATACAATCGTATATCTTCCAGGCGATTTTCATTGTGATAAGCGGCATACTTATTGGTTTGATAATAATATTTTTTGCCCTGAAACCATGGTTCATCGAACATCCATTAAAATTTCCCATTGGTCTTGCTTCATTAATGATTCTTCCTGAAAGAGTATCGATGAATGCAATAAGCCTGATCATAGCTGCGCTGGCGGCTGGTTTTATACCTTCGTGGTTAGCTGTCCGTAAAACGATAATAGATGCGATATGGGGTGAATGAAATGACTGGAGATGAAAAACTCATTGAAATAAAAAACCTTTCCCGGATTTATTCTATGGGAGAGGTGAAGGTAAAAGCACTGAATAACGTTACTCTGGACATTAAACGAGGTGAATTTGCTGCCATAATGGGTATGAGCGGAAGCGGAAAATCCACATTGCTGCATCAACTGGGATTGCTCGATACCCCTACGTCTGGCGAGATCATTTTCCGGGGAAAAAATATTTTAGGTCTTTCTGAATCCCGGAAGGCGAGATTCCGTCTTGAAAAATTTGGCTATGTCTTTCAGGAGTATGCACTTTTGCCTGAGCTTACTGCGCTTGAAAATGTCTATCTTCCTGCAATGGCGCTGGGCAGGAAAAAGGAGGATTATATAAAAGCCGGGACGCAAGTACTGGAACAGGTCGGACTTGGCACAAGGCTGTATCACCGCCCCCGTGAGATGTCAGGAGGTGAGCAGCAACGTGTAGCGATCGCAAGAGCGCTGATAAACAAGCCGGATATATTGTTTGCAGATGAGCCCACGGCAAATCTTGACAGTTCCTCATCAAAACAGATCATCGGGCTATTTCAAAAATTAAATAAAGAGATGCAACTGACTATCCAGATGGTTACACATGAACCTGATGATATGAAGTATGTGAGCAGGGTAGTCTGGCTCAATGATGGAGAGCTATCAATTGAAAAATATGAAAAACTTATCATTTAATAATATGGCACTTTCAGAGCGGTCTCACCGGAAACTTGTGGCAGCATTGCTCGTACTTGGCGCGGTTCTGGCAAACATAGCTTTTATCGGACTGGGATCTGTTTTTAATTATCCCGACATCCTGCAAGAGCCACCAAAAGAGATTCTTCGGCAATTTACGGCAAACCAGAACACGATAATATTCTGGTTTAGCATCCTGGCAATTGGCGCTGGTTTGTTAGCCCCTATTGCTGTCATCCTTGGCCGCCTGGGGAGCAGCCGCATGGCGGTATGGATTGGTGTATTGGCGGCAGCTGTGCAGGTCATTGGCTTTGCTCGGATTGCTTATCCCGTTCGGTGTTCCCGGCGCTGATTCCGCCAATTTTATTGGCTACATTCTTTGGAGTATCTGGCTGGTGGCCCTTGGTGTTCTGATCTGGCGGAGACCCCATGAGGAAAAAACGACATTCAAAACTTACGACAAAATTCAAGGAGGTACAGGATGAAACAAAAATCAGGATTTATCAGGGCATGTTACTATTTTGGTGCGGTAGCCGACTTAATTGCTGCATTACCATTAATTTTCCCGGATATTGCAAAACTGATGTTCGGATTGGATAGTTTCACTCCCGATAACGGTTATTTATATGTTTCCAGGATTGGAGCTTCACTGATGCTTGGCTGGACATTTTTGCTTGTCTGGGGTAGTTTTAAGCCAATAGAAAGAAAAGGGATTTTACTTTTGACAGTTTTTCCTGTCTTGACTGGTTTATTGATATCTTCAGTCCTGGTGGTAAACTCCGGATTCATAGAAACAGAGTTTATGCTCCCATTATGGATATTTTATGCAATAATTATTCCATTATATATATACGCATATATTCTTGCGGGGAAAATAGAGACATGGAAGGATGAAACATATGAATAACATATCTAAAAAGAAATTGGTTTTCATTGTGCTGCTGGCAGTTTTTGCAATAATCGTATTGGAATGGCCTCTTCAAAAGACTGAAGGGGTACATATTGGTTTAAGCATTGGTACTTCTCAGGGAGCAGCAGAAAACAATACTGAGATGGAAATCATAAAGATGAACGGAACATTCTGGAACGAAGGGGACGGTCAAAGAAGGAATTGATCTGCCTCCGAACAAAGGGCAAATAGTAGAATTTTATTCAGAATATTTAATAGAGAGAACAATACCGAAAACAGACGCAAATATAGAGATCCGGTTCGATTGGATGGAAAACGGCCAAATAAAAACAACAGAAACATTAATATCAGGCAATGAACCCGATTCTCCGGGGAATAATGACAGATAATATAATCAGAGAATGAAAATCATGCGCAGGATAACTTCATTTTTGCACAATCCTATAATACGGTAATTTCAGTTTTCATTAATGATAAAAAAAAGAGTATATTGAACTGTAGTTTTATGGACCGGTCGGGAATTGAACCCGAGGCCTCTCCCATGCCAAGGGAGCGATCTACCCCTGAGCTACCGGCCCTAGAAGGTGAGTTGCATAGTGCTTGATAAATGATAAAGGTATCGATTAGTTTGAGTTCTGGCGGCTCGATATTTGTTTCACAAAGATAAGGTTTAAATTGGATGGCGTAATATGGGCGGTAGTCTCGGGCCCGTAGCTTAGCCAGGTGGAGCGCTCGGCTGATAACAGAGAGGTCTTCCGTTCAAATAGCAACGGGCCCAAAGAAATATTTTGAAAAAATAACCGCAAATAAAACGGCTGCATATTAACCGTATCGATTTTAAAACTACGCTTTCGTATAATTACAATACAAACATTCATTGGAAATCGTATTT
>CABMCA010000055.1 GCA_902384525.1 uncultured archaeon | reverse complement strand
TTAACCTGTTAAGCTCCGCCTGTAGTTTTCGTTCAGCCAGAGAATCGTTGTACAGGCGTCGGCATGTGGAAAGTGTACTATTCAGTTTAACTTCCTGATTATTATTCGGGTATAATCTGAATTGGTATGTTTTTCTCATGCTACTTCCTGTTTCGGTATAGCAGGATATATGCTTTAGGAGAGGGAAGTGAAAGTATTCCAAGGGTACGATTCATCCAGCCCTTTCAAAGGGCTGGCGTTCTCTCCCCCTTGACCCCGAAGCTGTAAAACTCCTCCTCATCCTCCTCAGCTTCCCGATAACCCTCGAAGCAGTCTTAGGCCCGATGCCCTTTGAAGCAAGCACTATAGCCGCAGTTTTCCCATGCGACAGAACAAGGTTCGCTTCTTGAAAACCCGCGCCGTTCTTTTTCATTCCTCTTCCGATTTGTACTTCTCCTGCTTTTTTGCTGCCGCACAATGGACATTCCGGGCACTCTGGCTCGCTTTTTACAACCCGTGTCGAGCGCCATTTCTTGCAGTTGATGCAGAAAAGTATGACATATCGAAATTTCGCCGGGCTGAAGCAAATGCATGATACAATTTAATTTTTTACAAATCTGCCCAGAAAAGGAGTCTTCAATTCAATGGCATTACCTGGACACAGTTCCTGACAGCAGTAACATCTGATACATTTCTTATGATCAAATGAAGGATAGTCTTCTTTTTTTGATATTGCACCAGAAGGGCAGTGTTCCATGCATATCCAGCATTTTTTGCATTGTTGTCTTACCAGTTCAGGTTTTGCAACCAGCATACTGCGAAGGAAACGCATCAGGCCCCTTGCGCGGAAAAATGATGCAGTACCAGAAGGAAGCTTGAAGTCCTCAATTTGCATGTCCTTCAGATCCTCTCCACGTACATCGATATGGGAAATATCTCCGGTTCCCATATCCTGTTCGTGTGCCAGGCGGGTGGAAGGTACTATGAACGGGTCTATACCGATCATCTTGCAGGCCACTGCATCAAGTGCCACAGGGTCGCAGCTTGCCAGAATTGCATTGACCTGTCTTGGAGTGCCGTTGCTGGGTCCGTTCCCTTCCATACCAACAACTGCGTCCATTACTGTCAATTCAGGCCGCACTATGCCAAGGAGATCCACGAGCATCTGGGAAAATGTTTCCGGGTCCTGGGCACGAAGATGCATTTTTGCTTTATTGAGACCAGTTACACAGCCGAAATTATTTTTCACCCCTCCGGTAAATAATGTCAGCCCATGGGTCTTGAGTTTTGGTAAAGATATCAGCACATCAGCTTCCTGAACCTGCTTTGATAAAATGAAGCTCTTGAATATGCGGCCACCGGGATTTTTTACCTCGATAGACTCCGCACTGAGGTGTAAGATACTGGCTCCTTCTTCCTCGCATACTTTCATAATGCCAGTATTACGGCAGGCTGTAATGTATCTTTTATAATTTGGCCCCCCCTCATGGCCGCTGCAGTCGCCAACCTGCGGGATCCCTCCCGCTGCTTTAACCTGACGTATCATAGCCCGAACAATCGCCGGATGGGTGGTAACTGCTTTTTCAGGAACATCACCTGTCAGGAGATTTATCTTCAGAAGAACACGATCACCGGGTTTAACATAGCTTTTAATTCCGCCAATAAGCTCCAGTGCCTTTTCAACCGCAGCATCGATATTTGATTGACCATAGGTCTGGCACCTTACAAGCGACACTGTAGAAAGATTACTGCTCTCAGTTTGCTTTTCCATATTTTACGTTACCCATACTGACACTTTTTATTATTCTATCCCCGGTATATATCAATGCTTCTAAATAAACAATAAAAAAACAATTTTTATTGGGGTTTACTTGATTTGAAGTGGCCATAAAATAAGTAACGGGCTTGCACTGTCATTCAATTAAAACTGCTCTACAATAATTGTATAGTTAACGCCTGCATATAAATAGGAAAACCATATTATTCTTGAGGTTGTATCTGTTATTGTGTTCTTTAATGAAAAAATAGAGACCATGAGTAGGGGAGATCTTGATTCGCTAATAGAAGAGCGCATACGCTATACTGTCAAGTATGCCAGCGAAAATTCGCCTTTCTATAAAAAGTGGTTCAGGGAGCACGGAATAAATCCATCCGATGTGCGCACACATGAAGATCTTCGGGAATTGCCCATAATATCTGGGAAAACAATGAGAGAGTACCAGCCGCCGGAAAGTACAGATTTCCAGTTCAGAAGTGTAGATTGGAGGGAGGTTTTCACACTTCATGAGACATCAGGAACAAGCGGGACTCCAAAAGCATTCTTTCTCACATGGCAGGATTGGGAACGGTATGCTGAAAAATATGCGAGGAGCTTTGTCTCACAGGGTTTTGGCCCTGGCGATAGGGTGGTTGTTTGTGCGTCATACGGCATGAACATCGGCGCCAATACAATGACCCTTGCTGCCCGTGAAATTGGTATAACGATCATTCCGATGGGAAAGTGCACATTTCCATCCCGCGTCATAAAGAATTATAAGCCCACCGGGATAGTCGGGAGCGTTTTCAAACTGCTGGCTCTTGCCAGGCAGATGAAAAATGAAAATATCCTTCCTCAGGAATCAAGTATCAGGCGCCTTGTTGTCGGAGGGGAGAGTTTTGCCGATGAGTCGCGTGCATACCTTGCCGAGGTGTGGGGTTGCCAGGTCTATAACACCTACGGGAGCACGGAAGGAACGATGTGCGGTGAGTGCACCGATCTGGGTGGGCTCCATGTGCCTGAAGACCTCGTTCACCTTGACATCTATGATCCTGCATTGAAAAACTTTGTACGCGATGGTGACTGCGGCAGGATCGTCCTTACAACGCTTTTGCCAGTAGGTGGAAAATCCGGTACCCTGTTGCTGAACTATGATACCGAAGACACTACCACTGTAATCACAAGGAAACGATGCGCCTGCGGCAGGACTCATATGAAGATCATGAATCCCCAACGTGAATCTGAGACCTTCTGGGTCGCAGAAACGCCCTTTAACCGTGTGGATGTGGAGCGGGGAGTATTCCAGCGCGAGAATATGGAATACCTTACAGGGGAATATGAGGCATTCCTTTATGGCGGCGATGATGAAGGAGAGACGATTTTGAGAGTGAGCGTTGAATGTCTTGACAGGGATAAGTGTGACAGAAAAGCTGTTGAAGAGAACTTCCTGCGGACATTTTTCAGATATAAGCCACCCCTTGAGCAGGTATATGCAGAAGGAATGTTCAAGATTATTTTCAACTTTGCAGGTCTTCGGGATCTGGAATTCTACCGGATAAAGGGCAGACCAAAGCGCCTGGTTGATAGAAGATAGAGCTATGGATCAGTTCAAAATAGGAGATAATACATGATAAACAAAAATGTACCTGAGTCGATCAAACTGATCGTCAGCATTACAATATGTCTTTTCGCGGGTTTTCTTGGTTCGTTTTTCACGATCCCGGCGATACCGACATGGTATGCAACGCTCACCAAACCTTCTTTTGCCCCTCCGAACTGGTTATTCTTTCCGGTATGGACCACTCTTTTCGTGATGATGGGTATCTCGCTTTATCTGGTATGGCGAAGGGGTCTTGAAGGTCAACAGGTCAAAAATGCTCTTGTCATCTTTGCAGTCCAGTTGATCCTGAATGTGCTGTGGTCGGCAGCGTTCTTCGGCCTCCGGTCCCCACTTTCCGGGCTGATAGAAATTTCTATCCTGTGGATCTCAATAGCATTTACAATAATGATTTTCATGAAGATATCAAGAATAGCAGGTCTTTTGCTCATCCCATACATAATCTGGGTGAGTTTTGCAGCGATCCTTAATTTCATGATATGGAGACTCAATAGTTGAGATTGTGGAGCATACAATACATCCAAAATATCTTGATAGGATAGGACTGATAGCATTATCGCGATGTATATGCTGGATGTATAGGAAAGAATCCTCGGAGATGCGGATATATTTTTGACCGGGGAAAAATCATGAATCGTACAACTGTTGAGAAGATATCGGTGAATAGAGGGCAATTAAACTTTGAATTCGAGTAGCTATGTCGTAAATAGACCTTACTTACACTATTTTTAGCTGCATATACGAATATGAACGCCTATCAATAAGTCTCCCCTCTCCCCGTATACTGGCTGAACTCCCACTGCTGCCTTTTGATCCGCTCAAGCACACTTCTTGCCGTATCCTCAGGCAGCGCAAGCATTAACGCGCCGATATGCTTGCAAAACCGCCTCTCTCGCGCAGTTCTCTGCCAGTCCGCGCAGTCGTGCAATATGAACCTTTTTTCCAGATCAATGTAAACCGAATAACCCCGTACATCCGCTACTATCTTATCAGTTCCCAGTTCCATTATCTCAATGTCCTTTATCTCTCTTGCTTTCTCAAGCCTTGAAGTTTCGACAAATCCTGATAGTAAGGTCGCTACATTGCCCTTTTCCTGTGGTAGATAATCGCTGAGCGTCTTTGCAATTACATTTGTTATTACCCTGCCTTTCCAGTAACCTGATATGTGCTGCCTCATCTCTTTCTGCTCTGGCGTAGCCATCTCTAACATCTCAAGTACATCTATACAGTTCTCAGGAGCATAGCCATAGTAGTGGTTGTTGAAATATCCATAGACGTCTGCACTCTTCGACATCTCCTTCAGTTTCGGTATCCAGGCTGCAAGCTCATCTTTAGAATAGTGGTAGTGATACCACATTTTTTCGCCTCTCCCGTGCCAGCGAACGTATGCAATATCCGAAGTCAATCTGATATCAGGCGGGAGCAGCGGTTCATCAACTGCTACGGCTGCAACATTGTAATCTCTCAGCAGGTCATGCGCTTGTTCTGTCAGCCATGCCTCATTCCTGTATTCAAGTGCAAATCGCATATCGCAGGGCAGTATTTTAAGAAATTCTTCTATCCTGTCTTTCCTGAACTTCATTCCAGGCGGGAGCTGGATCAGAATGCAGGCAAGTTTTCCCGACTCTTGAAGCGGTTTCATGAGTTCCATGAACCTTTTTAGGTCATCCTCCACTCCTTTTGAAATTTCCAGAATTTTTTCGTGGGTTATCAGGCGGTTAAGTTTCACTGCAAATTTAAAATCCTGCGGAGTATACTTTGCCCAGCCAAATACGATGCCGGGCTGGGGATAGCTGTAGAATGTGGAGTTGATCTCAGCAGTGTTGAATATCCTTGAATATGCCCTTAGTTTTGACTCCTCTTTATCCCTATAGAACACACCTGCCCAATCCCTGTAGTCCCAGCCCGAACAGCCGAGTCGAATAACTCCCATAAGAGTTAATTATATCCCAACTGATTTATACTTATGTCCGGAGTATTCATCGGCTCTGGTGGATGGGCATACTTCCATGTTCCGGGAACGGATCTTGCTGCTTTCAGACTGTTTCCTATTTTTTATTTTATGATGCGGAATTTAAGATGTGTCCTGCCGGCTGGAAGTTCCACCACTTTTATTCTTTCTACCTTGATTGATTTATTGCCTGTATCTTCAAATGGCCGGAAACCGCTTTTAAGAAATACCGGTATGATATCAACATGCAGTTCATCAGCTAATCCTGCTCTGATACATTGCCCGGTGGTGCCTGCGCTGCCGATAATTGTAACATTTTTGTCGCCTGCGGCTGCTTTTGCTTGCCGGACCGCGCTTTTAATACCATCTGTAACGAAAGTAAAGGTTAACTTGTCAGTTTCCTTTGGATGCTTTTTAGGTGCTTTATCTGTAAAAACAAATATTGGTACTTGATACTCATAATTACCCGCGAGCGAATCAGGGTCTTTTGCCATAGCAAACTCTTTCCATGCCATCACTACCGAGCCGGTAGTATGTATGGATTCCCGTAAGACCCCGGTATTTCGCAGTGTATCGAGGTCTGGATACAGCGCGCCCACGCTACCATTGCTATCTTCGGCAAACCCGTCCAGTGATATTGTTACTCCTAAAATAACTTTTCCCATATTTTTAATTTGTCAAACTGGTTTCGGATAGGTGTAAATCACCATCCACTGCACTCCGAACTTATCTTCAAAACTGCCGTAGTAGTCGCCCCACATCTGGTCGGAGATAGGCATCTCTATTGTGCCGTCACCGGAAAGAGCGTTAAATATCCTGTCCGCCTCATCTTTACTTTCCGGGTGGACTGAAATATAAACATTGTTGCCCTGCGTCAGTTTCATGCCGAGCGATTCAAGAGAATCGGTCGCCATTAACACGTTATCTTTGCCAACTGGCAAGCTGATGTGCATGATTTTGTTTTCGTCCTCTTTCGGGATATCTACGCCTTCCATCGGCATATCCTTGAATCGGAAAACAGACGTAAACTCTCCGCCAAAAACGGATTTATAGAAGTTAAACGCTTCTTCCGTGTTACCCGCAAAATTGAGGTATATGTTTAATTTTGTCATAGTGTTTTCTCCTTAACTCTTAAGTTGTTCGTTTGTTATTTATCCCTCGTATGCTTTCTTTAATTCCCCGATGTCAAATTTTTTCATTTTCAGGAACGCATTGGTAACGCGTTCCACCTTTTCTTTATCATGATCTCGCAGCATCTCATCCAGGCCAGTGGGGGTAACCTGCCATGAAACACCGAACTTATCCTTGAGCCAGCCGCACACACTTTCTTGCCCTCCATCTGCTGTAAGTTTCTCCCAGTAGTAGTCAATCGCTTTCTGGGTCTCGCATTCAATCATAAATGAAATGGCCTCATTGAAGGTAAAGTCGTGTTTACGAGCACTATCCATGGCTGCAAATTCCTGGTCCTCAAGCGTGAAGGCAGCATGCTTTATTGTTCCCTCTTTGTCCGGTTCCTCGCCTTTGCCATAGCGGAGGATGTTTCCAATTTCTGAATTTTTGAAGACTGATGTGTAAAAAATGATCGCCGCTTCTGCTTTTCCGCACTGCTTACCTACAAACATAAGCGTCGGAGTGATCTTCTGCTTTATCTTACGATCGCCCATGAACATCACCTGCCACGAAAGACCGTACCTGTCCTGCGTCCATCCATATTTTTCGCTGAAGGGATATTCACCAAGTTCCATGAGCGCCGTACCGCCTTCAGAGAGTTTTTCCCATATCGCATCGACTTCCTCCCTGGTATTACAGGCGACAAGAAATGATACAGCTGGAGTGAATTTAAATAGCGGTCCGCCATTAATCGCAATGAATTTTTGCCCCTCAATCTCAAATTCAATGGTCATTACCGTGCCCTCAGTCAGGCCGTGAATTTCAAAACCTGCTTTGCTGGCGCGGGTCATCTTGCCGATCCCGGAATTTTTGAAGATAGAAGTGTAAAATTTCGCTGCCTCTTCTGCCTGGCGGTCAAACCATAGGTTGGGTGTGATTTTTTGTTTAATGTTTGTCATAATTTTACTCCTGTTTTGAGTTCTCCCGCAGGTTCATAGGTAGCGATGATGACACCAGTGGTAGAAGTCTTGCTATCGATAAGCTTGAGACTGGCAGGTTGTGTTCCGTCGCTAAATAGCCTTTTTCCCTTCCCTATCGTAATAGGGAAAATCCATAACCGGAACTCGTCGATAAGATCGTTTTTAAGCAGCGTTTGAATCAGATTGCTGCTGCCGTGCACTTGGATTTCTGGCCCTTTTTGTTCCTTGAGATTTCTGATTGTCTGCACCACGTTTCCCGTTACCAGTGTGGAATTATTCCAACTCGCTTCATCAAGCGTTCTGGAGACAACATACTTCTTGACGCTGTTCAATTTGTCGGCAGCCGGGTCATCTTTAATGTATGGCCAGTGAGCAGCAAAGATTTCATACGTCTTCCTGCCCAATAATAACTCAGAAGGTTTTGCCATGAATTCGCCCATGACTTGCCCCATCATGTCATCCCAGTAATTGAACGACCATCCGCCATGGGTAAAACCGCCGGTCGGATCTTCCTCAGGTCCCCCTGGTGCCTGCATAACGCCGTCAAGAGTTATAAATGTGGTTACAACAAGTTTTCTCATTTTCATCAGATTCCCCCACTAATAAGATAATTATGTGTTCGATGATATAAGGATTTTTCGCAATTTTATAGATTTATTTACCCCAGGAAACCTAGCTCTTTCATGGCCCTCTCCTCATCCTGGTGAGCTATGAACATGATGATTTTTGGATCGGGGCCGGTTTTCTGGATAAAATACGTAACATCAAATTCAATCAGCTTGTTTCCGGTCTTCTCAAACGTAACTCCCCAGTGGACTTTGACCATGGAATATTCATTGCTGATTTCAGTTTCTTCCATGGAAAGAATTTTTGCGGATGTCTGCCCCACGCTTCTGTAAAATTCCGCGGCTTTACCTGCCATTTTGGCGAATTCGTCTCTTCCCAGCGCGATACTGCCCCTCGGACCTGCTGAAATGAAATGTTCTGCAAAGAACGGAACCTGCTTTTCAACATCAAGTGCATTGAATGCCTTTTCGTATTCTGCAAATAATTTTTTAATAGGATCTCTCATAAAATTAGTTCTCCAATAACTTCTTCAAACTTGCAAGCATCATTACCCAATTATTTTTAGAGTGTTCGCGGGCTTGTTCAGTCGGATTGTTATCTTGTGAGAGCGAAATATATGTCTGCGCTCCCTCGGTAGATAGCTCAATTGATGGAAATTGATGCATTTGCAATGAGTCCTTTGTTCTTTGCCATAATGATTCCATTTAAATTTTAAGATACAAAATATAATATATGTTGATCAGGTTTTAACCCCAGGTTTTATAAACCTCTAGTAGCTCTTGCTTCCAGAATGCTTTTTCATCCAGTTTAGACACCGAGGTAAGTTTTCCCAATCCTCTTGCTAATTCAAAAAAACCTTTACCTGGTATTCCATCCTCCTTAAGTACGACAATAACACTGAGCATAGGTCTATTGTGCTTATGTTCATAGTCACAAATCTCTTTTAACATATATCCGGTTTCATTTACCCAATAATGCCCCATTTTTTCTTCAGGGGTTTTTCCCATTATGGCTGCAACCTCTTCATAATGTATAGATTGTTTATTTCGTGCCTTTTCTATCAATTTACAATAAACATCATTAAAAACTTGTTCTCCAAAATATTTTGGTGATCGAAATGTCATTCTATAGTTACCTCCTTTTATAATATCGTCGATTCGTACTTTAAACTTTTTGCAAAAAATGGACGTTTTTATGGGCAGGTTGGGGAGTGGGAGTGTTATAAAAAAAATTTTTCAGCCTGCCCTGAGTATGTTATATGATTATGATTATACTTATATCTTGCGATAGTTCGTCTTTTGTTTTTTTGATCATCTGATTAAGATTGAATAATTTCATTTCAGGAAAGGCGCCAATATAATATAACTTTTGGATAACAGTTTATAAGATGTCACTGCAAGGATAATGAAGGATACAATGTATATCAATAATGACGTCTCTGTCAAATACTTCAGTATATAGGGTGGGGACATTGCCTCTACTAACATTTTTAATGCCCATGATAGTGATAAGGCACCGATAATGAACATTGTTGATCCCAAGATCTTTGTATTATTTATAACTGTTTTAAGATTTGACATAATAATTAACCTGGACATAATTGACCTTAATATAAACCTTAATGTGTAAACCAAGTTCATAAAGATTGTGAATAATAAAGATTGTGAATTTATTTTGCAGGATTTCCTTATAAAGGAGTAAAAATATAAGATACATGGGAGAATATTTTGAACGGCGACAGCGGATATTACCCATGCTGGTACAATAAATTACAATTTTTACTCTTCATATTGGCTTTTCTGGCATTCGGTATCGGAGATACCATAACCAGCCTGAAAATGATCGAGCAAAAAGGAATTATGGGAGAAGGAAATCTGCTTGTAAGATACGTAATTATCAATTATGGCATATTAGATTTCATAGCAATAAAGATCGGGATCACCCTGGTTATTTTATTGTTACCTTTTTTCATAATTGATAAGAGTGCCTATTGGATAATGAGTGGATATCTTGTATCATTTATCATTGCTGGAATATTAGGAATGATCCTTAATTTAAAAGCCGCAAATTATGAACCTCTCTTTATTTCACCCGGGCAGGCCATGGTTATATTTATGATCTCGGTCCTGCTATTGACGAGTATCGGAGATAATATCGATAAAAGTACCCATCCAAAGATCAGGCCATATTTTTATTGCCTGTTAAAAGATATTACAATTCTTTTCGCCAGTATGGTTAGGAAAAAAGTGAAAGGTTAATTCAATCACTCATTTATTTGATCGATCTTTTCTTAATTGCTTCAATATTTTATGCCACTCCAGTAAAAACAATACTAATCCGGTAATTGCAACTAACTCAAGCAGTTCGTAAGTCACATAATCCGGCGCTTCTTTCTCAAGACCTTCAAGAAACTCGTGTATCAACATAAAAAAACCGGCAATAAAGATAAACAGTGTGCTTCGGTTAAAACTTTGTGTTTGTGAGATTACTTCATTTGAACTCGGATTCTCCTTATGTAAGAATTTCCAGTTTAACGCTATTTGGATACCCAGATAGATTATGATCATTGAAAGTATTGCTATAATCCCTTCGATGATCTTATACAGCAAATAATCACTGATGAGATTGCCGAACCAATAATCCATGTTAAAGTAATGATTTTCACCCTATAATAATTTTTCCTTATTATTAGAATTTAATCATAGGGAAGTTAAAATAAAAAAAGAAGTAAATGACCCTGAGGTCCTTACTTCTTAAAAAGTTTACTGAATTTATCGCTCAACAATTCAAATTTCTGTTTTAATATTTCAAGGCTCAACAAACCTTTAGAGGTAAGAACATAGATTATCACAGCGCCTATTGCAGTAGCTATTACAGCGATCAAAAGGTAATTTGTTGATTTTTTCTGTACTACCAATAAATTGCTCTGTCCCATGACTTGGACTGTGACATTTGTGACTAAAGGTTCCTGCCTGGTAAAATTGATCTCAACTTTCTGACCGGGCGTTAATGTGATCGTCCTATTATCGACAGAAGTACCGTTAATAACAAGTTCAACAGGAAGTGTGTCCGACTTCGTACCCACATTGGTAATATTGGATCTGACCACGAAATCTTCGCCGGCAAAAACAGGATTGGGCGTGATATTGATATCAAGTGCCTTAAATTCCGAATATGGGGCTCTTATATCTATATCCGTTGAAACAGTAATATATGATGTCTTTGATGCTGTTATTGAATGTGTTCCGCTCGTTTCCAGCCTGTAGCTTACTTCCCCATTGCTATCTGTTATACCAGCGCTGGTATTATCAAACAGGACAGCAGCGCCGCTCATGGCAGTACCGTTGTACAAAACTTTTATGGTTATGTTTTCATACTGGTTTGCCTTTGAAGGTGCTTCAATGCTCAGCCTCAGATCGACATATTTCTGGATCTCGATGCTCTTTGTTGCTTTCTCATACCCGGTCTTTGCTGCGGTAATGGTATATGTCCCGGCTTTTAATGTTTTCGGGATCGTGTAATTGAGTTCACCGTTAATATCAGTCGCCCCCATATCGGTATCTAATGACAGGGATGTGTTATTAACAGCTTTTCCTCCTGCCGTTACTTTGACCTTGAGCGTATCCCCCGCCATTACTTTTGTGGGTGCATCTATTGAGAGCTGATTCACTATCATATCAGGGGTCACATCGACTCCGAAATAGAACCTCAGGGCAGCATCAGTATCGGCAACTTTCAATTTTACATTGCCCATAAGAGCATTATTACTATTTCTGCTTAGTCCAATGCTTCCGCTGTTGCTCATTGTGATACTGGTACTTGAAACGCTTTTAACTTCCATGCTGCCGAACTTGTTTCCCACCTGAATTTTTGTGGGATTCTCAGATATCTGGAAAATACCTCTCAGGAACGCAACCTGTAATTCATTGCCTGAGAAAACACTTTCAAATCTTACCATTATCAGTGGAAGGTTTTCAGTGCCTCCTATAGTCTTGGTGTATATATAAGTTTCACCCGCGGAAAGAGGTGAGACGTCAACTTCTGTTCCATCTTTAAGAAGGGTAAGAAGCATCGCCCTTCCAACCAGGTCAATATCAGTCGCCTTGAGAACATAACCTTCCTGGAGAGCAATCGTACTTCCAACTGCTATAGTCGTCTTGGTGTCATCATCAATAAGCACTTTATTGAGGTTGCCATTTGCAATTGTGCTTATTCCCGCAAAATTAGTGGTGGGTCTTGTTATTAAGTTAGTCAGGGTATTTGATGTATAACCTGCAAAATACCTATCAGCCATGAATCCTATAGCCTGGTATTTTCCAAAACCAGTGTACGTGAACTTTACATCCTGTGGAGTTGTTGTGTATACAAGACCACCTTCAGGTATGCTTCTGCTGCTTACCGGATTAGTAAGGTTCAAATTTTCACTTCCCACTCCATCGTCAAGGTCATAGAAGAATCCAACACTTTTATCCCCAATGTTCATACCGAAATTGTAGGGTGTCCATTCCCTGACAGGATTCGAATCACTATCCCTGTAAACCGTGCTCCTGACTTCTAAGTTAGATGGCCTATCCACCGTAAGTGCGAACCTGACAGCAGAATCGTTATTGGCGACTTGTATTTTGAGATCGCCCATGAGAGTGTTAGTTGTTCCCTTGCTAAGGCCAATATTTGCGCTGTTTTTCATCCGTATCCCACTCAGGTCGACACTGTCCACTTTCATGCTGCCGAACTGATCCCCTGTACGTACTATCGTGGTGTCCTCCGATATCTGGAAAAGGCCTTTGACGAATGCTGTCTGCAGTTCCCGGCCTGAGAACACACTATCGAACCGTATCATGATCAATGGAAGGCTCTCAACGCCTCCAATGGTTTTGGTGTAAACATATGTCTCACCTGCAGAAAGGGGAGAAACATCAACTTCACTGCCGTCTTTCAAAAGTGAAAGGAGCATTGTTCTTGCGTTCATATCAATGTCTTTTGCTTTCAATACATAACCATCCCGCAGGGCAAGTGTTCCTCCAACAGCTATGGTCTGCTTTGTATCATCGTCGATAAGCACTTTATGGAGCCCTCCCTGGGCCAGCGCGCTGATCCCGCTGAAATCCGTAGTTGGACGAGTATTTGTTTTAGAAGTATTGGAGGTATAACCTGCAAAATACTTATCAGCCATGAAGCCTATGACCTGATATTTGCCCCAGAGTGAGTGGGTAAAGCTAACTTCCTGAGGGGATGTGGAGTAAACGAGTTTATTCGTTCCTATGGTTCTGGATGAGTAGCCATCCATTGTGATTGTTATGTTCTCAGTGCCCACGTCGTCTTTTGCATTGTAATAGAATCCTGAGAAGCTCTGGGGGGTCCAGGTGTAAGTAAGACCGAAATCATTCTGATTACTGCCGTCCCAGATGCGGTTGCCTGTTGAGAATGTTGTAGGATGGACGTTTATTGTCCACATACGAGTGGCGCTTCCATTTGCATTGCTCACATTTGCAGTTATTGTGTAAGTTCCTGTTGTGCTTCTCGAGAAAGGGTAAATTACAGTTTCTGAAGCATTCACTAATTTTGAAGTTAGAGGAGAAGTATTATTGTTTTCATACCAGCTCAAATTTCCGCTCTGGCTTCCTATTGTTATACTTAGATTTTGTAATTCACCTGTTGTCCTTTCCAGCGCAATTGTGCTTGGGGGATTAATAGTGTCTACTGTTGGGCCTGGATATTTTGTGGTGAAATTTTGAATTGTTGTATTGGATGAAAATGTTTGATTTGTTTGATTAAATGCATATACACTATAATAATATTTAGTTCCAGATGCTAAAGGATAAAGTTTTATAGTTCTTGGTGAGCCGGACGCATTATTCCATACAAAAGGAAGTTCCAATAATTCCGTTTCTCCATACTTTATCCCAATGTAAGCATCGGTTTGGTTAACTTCAGTTGTTAAATTTATGCTGGAAGTTGATCCACCATCATTTGTCACACTTGTAATATTTGGCCTGGTTGGGTTACGCGTTGTGAAACTTTGAATCGGGGTAGAATTGGAAAAAAGGCTTGAATTGGATGCGTTGTATGCAAAAACACTGTAATTATATTGAATACCAGGTGATAATCCAGTAAGTAATATAGTTCTGGATGTACCATAACTTGATCCATTCTGCCAATTGCTTTCAAAAGTCAGTGATGATGTTCCGTATCGAACCGTTGTATTTGCATTGCTTTGATTGACAATGAAGCTGATATTTGCGCTTGTATCAAATGCAATAGCGGTAGGGGAAGGAGTGATGGTTGGAGCTGTATATACTGGAGGGGAGGGGGCTGTGACCGTCCACAACCATTTTCTCGTAGCACTATCGTTTGCATTTGTTGAATTTGTTGCGATTGCCGTCACATTCCAAACCCCGACCTTAAAGGTACTATTAGTATATGATGAAGTCGTAGCATTCGGATTTGGGTCCGTATAGTCTAGCGTTCCATTAACATACCATTTAACAGTTGAATTGCCTGATATCGTAATTGTAAAAATTCTTGCCGGGTCCCCAGTGACATTATTAGCCGATTGGTCACTCGATGGTGGATCAATAGTAATTGCCATTGCAACAGACAGCATTCCTAATAACAATACCAGAATCGCAATTCCTTTGAAATATTTTCCTTTTACCATATTTTTTCCCCTCGAATCATTTTTAATCATTTCTCCATCGCCTTCCATGTCACAAAAAGCGCATGATAAGACCTTTGTGTCATAAGAACTCAACATATATAAATAATTTCTCCGACAAAAGCCAACTAACATCAGTTTAAAATGAATTTTTATTCATACATGATTTAAATAAAAATAAAATATTCATTTAAAGAAGTTATTGATCACATTTAAGAAAAAATTTTTCTCTTCTATTTTATCGCAATGGCGCCATTCCAGGAGTTTTTCAAGGGTTTTCTTGGTAATGGGTAAGTATCCGGTGTAATAATTAATAGGATTCAAAAGTAGCTTGTTTTTATGATCTTCCTGTATATTTGAAAATATCAAATTCTCCCAGACCAGATGCAGATTATGTTTGTTCATCATCTCGATCTTCGACTTTTCACTATTTTCATTACCGGACTTGATATAGTTATCATATGTGGATTTCAATAATTCAGTGCTGCCATTATCCTTCAAAAAGAAACGAACCGTTGAAGGTGAATTGCGCAGGGCATAATCCAGGTAATCCTCATCGGGAAGTGAAGATTCATTGATCCTGGCGAATGATTTTGTCAGATACGTTTTATATGATATTAGATTATTCTCATAATATTTCGTTATCATCAATTTTGACAACTCTTTGTTATCAAGGATTTGTGCAATGGCCTGGAATGTGCCTAGATCATTTTTGAATCTCAATATGCCGGGAGGAATTTTATTATGGGCGCTTTCCCCTTTACATCCAAAATCCAGTAAACTCATTTCATTTAAGAGTTCAACATTCTTAAAACTTAATCTCTTGTTTTTTGTAATAAGTGATAATTCAATACCATCATTTTTTGCGATAAGTAATATCAGTTTTATTAATGTCTTTGAATTACTTTTTTCCGGAGGCATTCATGATTACTATGATTATTATATGATTTAAATTTAATCCTTGCGCCAATCCTTATGATCTTTCGATTAACAAGGTCAACCACTGTCGAAGGCTCACCTTTGCATTCCCCGCCGTCAATAATATAATCCGCGCTTACCTGATCTCATCCACTCTTCGTGGCGGCGCTTCCCCTGAAAAGTTGGCGCTCGTGGATGTTATCGGTACTCCCCATAATCCATATTTCCGATAAATTCATCGATTTTATCAATCGCATCCAGTATGTCTATTACAAAAAGTTTATAATTCCGCATCATATCCTGATAGCCTCGGATAAGATCTGGTCTCTTAGTTCCTTTCGTATCGCTTGTTTCCTTATAACGTCAACCTTGCATTTTAAGATACCACGAAGTGAACGTTCTAATTTTAACAGGTTGAAAACATCAGGCAATTCATAAAAATCAACGAGTATATCTACGTCGCTTTTCTCAGTTTGTTCCCCTCTCACATAAGAGCCAAATATGCCAATCTCTTTTACATTATATTTTTCCTTTAAAACATTTTTTCGCTTCAGTATAACCGGGATCAAAAATCTTCAAGTGCTGCCTTCACATCTTCAAAATTTGCGCCAATCCTTATGATCTTTCGATTAACAAGGTCAACCACTGTCGAAGGTTCACCTTTACATTCACCGCCGTCAATAATATAATCCGCATCGACCCTTATCTCATCCACTCTTCGCGGCGGGGCTTCCCCTGAAAAGTTGGCGCTCGTGGATGTTATCGGGACTCCCGCAAGTTGAATTAGATTGATAGTGGTTTCATGCGCCGGGAAACGTATGCCCACAAGTTCCGATCCTGAAGTGAGCACACCAGGGACTAAATCCCTCTTTTTAAGAAGAACAGTCACAGGTCCGGGCAGGAATATTTCAATAAAATGCCTTTCCTTTTTCCCGATATATACAAGGTCCTCCATCATTTTAAGATCAGAAACAGCAACAGAAACAGGCTTATCCTTATCCCTTTTCTTGATGGCGAACACTTTTTCAAGTGCAATATTTGAGAAAATATTTGCCCCGATGCCATATACTGTTTCCGTGGGATAGATGACTATGCCGTTATTTCTTATGATTTCTGATGCTTTCCTGATATCCGTACCTATTTGCATGAGTGAACCCTGAAATTTGAAATATTGTTATCGATTGGCAAATATGTGTTAGAAAAAACCACAGAGAGCACAGAGGACACAGAGAAAACTGGTACGCTCTGTGCTCTCTGTGTGCTCTGTGGTTGATTATTTGTCTCTAATTTAATTAACTTGAACAAACCAATAATACTACCGGAGTTCGTTCGGGTTCGTATTAGTTCGTTGTTATTGTCTAATATCAAACACCGCAAAGCACGCGAAGAGCGCAGAGTATTCTCGGAATATTTATCAAAAAATCGGTGCTTGGGGGTTATGTTTACAACTCACGCCGGAACGATCGTCAAAGACGATACCGGGCAATTGCGGGTGCATATGCCGCAGGCGATACACACATTCTGGTCGATCACTGCTGCGCCCATTGTCACTGAGATCGCAAGCTTTGCCTTATTTATATCAAAATCATCCGCTTTTGAAAGTTTAATATTCTGCGGGCAGACCGTTACACATATTCCACATCCGTTGCAAATATCAGATTGCATTAATTTCTTGTCCTTTGCCATAATATACGATACCTCTTATAGTGATATGAATATTTCGATTAATACTGGGGTTCCAATCCTTCAAGCCTGTTCTTTATTTCCTGGTTCAATCCCAGTGTCTGCTCCTTTCTTTCCCGTTCTTTATGCACTGCATCAATACCTATTTCAAATAACCTGTCAAGCTCAGAAGAAGAACTTATCGAAAGCAAGGTCAGCACTTTTGGCATATGTCCTTCCCGTAAGAGAATACCTTTGAATATCTGTCCTATTTCAGCAGATAACTTCTCGACCTCACTTGTGATATCATTGATATTCAGGTATTTCTGATCTCCTTCAATTATTATCATCGCCCGGTTTGATTCCTTATAAGGATCAAGCTTAAAAAGCAGACCGGCTTGTGAAATACTATGCTGGATAACACCTTTTACAGGCATATTTCTATCCCCGATACCAAAACCCATCGTTGCAAGCTTTGTTCCGCCGGACATAACAGTTTTAAAATCCCCAAGATCGGTCACCATCATCATTTCACTGTCAAGCGCCTTTAACAGGAAGAGAAATCTTTTTGCAACAGTAGAATTTATTTCATCATAAGCGTTTTTTATATCCTTTCCGAGATGTTTCAAATACTGGTTATCTACAATTATTGTGCCATCACAATTTCCATCCATTAATTCTTTTACGCAAAAGATGGAATTTTGCAGATATATAGAACCTTCTTCCCTGAACGGGAGTACAATTATCCCATACACATTGTATTTATATCGTTCTTTCATCGCATCTATCAAAAGAGGCGCAAAAGACGAACCTGTCCCGCCTGATGACGAGGCCATAACAAATGCAACATCAAAATCGCCGCGCTCTTCGATAACCCGAAGCAGCAGTTCTTTATTTTCCTCAAAAGTCTGTTTTCCAACATTCCTGTTAGCTCCAACCCCATGCAGATGCGGCACCTGGATCCTGTCTTTGGCTTTTGTATGCTTCAATTCTTTCAGGTCATTTATGGCCGTATTAATAGCGATAGTTTCAACGTGGCTTTTGAATTTCTGGGTTCCATAATACTTTGCAAGGGAACTTCCCCCAAACGCTTCCTTGTTAATGGAATCAAGTATCCTGTTGCCGCATTGTCCAACTCCGATAATAAGTACATTCAGCATATTTCCTCTAAAACCTATACTCCCTATGTCTCTTCATAATAAATAACACTATTCCAGCTATGATTATTATCACGGGAATAAGGATATACAGATAATTTTTTTCTTTTTCTGTCACAATAATAGGATCGGAATTAGCAGAGGAACCTGTCAGATCATCAGAATAACTTGTTTTTAATTGAATAGAATAATTTCCACTTTCAACTGCTTTCAGGGTAGCTGAATATTCTTCAGATTCATCAGGTTCTATTTTTGTATATGCCTGTCTTAAGTCTCCTTCAATTACTTCCATTCCTTTCGGAACAGTTCCTTTTATAAGGATTGATTCAGCAGATACATTGCCTTTGTTTGTGATTTTCACAATAGCTTTGACCGCTTCGCCTGTGAATATATTCAATTTATCCAGTGTAATAACTGTGACAAGATTGGATTTTTCTTTTTTCTCCTCAAGAACAGTTAAAGAAACAGGATTAGATCGTGCACTTTTTGAACTATACTTGACAATAGTGGGTTCAATGTTATATGAGCCAGATTCCACTGCCTTCAGGGCGAACAAAAGCTCAAGGCTTTCACCAGCTTTAAGTTCATCCTGTATCAAGGGTGGGAATCTTGAACCCGGTGCGCTTGTAAATCCTGGTGGGAACCTGTCTTCCAGAGTAAGATTGTAAGCTGTCCCATTACCTGTGTTTTCCAATATCAATTTAAATTCAACAACATCACCTTTATTCAGTGTTGTTTTATCGACTGATTTTGTTAACACGATTTCTGGTATTTTCTCGGCAACAATGGGTACTTCGATTGTATATTTTTCCGGACTTGACCACGCATCAGGATATTCCACTGTGATCCTCGCACCTGTTTGAGTAATAAAGGAGGTATTAAGTCTGATTTGATTATATGGTTCATTATTAATAGAAGGATCTTCGTCTTTATATAAATTATACTTTCCCGATAATCCGCCTGTAGTCAAATTGACTTTTACAAAAGGCATATCTCCGGGTTTACTAATTTCGATAATCTCCACTTTGTAATCTCCATCCTTAAAATTCAATCCTGTATTATTTTCCATGAAAAAAGTGGCATTTTTAAGGGCGTTAACAGGTATTGAAAAAATTAATAAGATCAATAAAAGATATGAGAATTTATTCATCATGTTAAAACTTTTTTTCCGGTTCGGGATCATCTGCAAAACTGTATATAATACGATTATATTTAAACCTTATGAGCATAATTTTTATAATGACAAAATATATTTTACATTTCTATCCTTGAGATAACACCGTGAAGCTTGTGAGGCGGAAGTTTATAAAATTGGACGAAGGCGGGTGTAATCTTCTTTATCAACGAATATATCCTCCAGACAATATTATCTGAAACAATATCCTCAAGACCATAGAATATGGTCTTTTCCTCTATTCCATTCTCCTTTAATAGAGCTTCAACATCAACTACTTCCATATAGCCCATATATATCTCAAATACTCTTAATCCATCTGCAAGATAGCTCTTGAAGGAGCCTGAAATGCCATAGGGATTCTCTGTTTTTATAAGAGAGACAATTATGTTATCCTCATAAATGATGTTATTCATGAACATCGTACTATTTATATAAGGAGGGATTTTCTGTATATCTCTTGCAAAGAAAAGAGCTGTTCCTTTTATTTTGGGCACAGTCCTGTATAATTCTTCATACTCATTAAGAAAAGCATCAAGAGGCATTGGTGAAAGCGCTTCTGAAAGTCTTTTCTGCCCTGTAGTGTAAATCATTATTATGGAAAACGGTATTAAAGCAAGCATTATAGACCAGTAACCTCCATAGGGTATTTTGTGCAGGCTTGAAGTAAGAAAAACCATATCTACAAATGTTACAAGAAATGCAACAATAAATTTTGACCTTTCATTTTTCAAATAAAATATCCAGGTCATCATTATTCCCGTAAGCGCCATTGTTCCGGTGACAGCAAGACCATATGCCTCCGCAAGGTATTCGGATTTCCTGAACACGAACATGATAAATAGAACCGAGAAAAGTAAAAACCAGTTTGCTGAGTCGATGTATATCTGCGACTGTAGTTTTGTTGAAGTATAATCAACTTTAAGCATAGGTAAAACGCGGGTCGTAATCCCCTGATATACTATGGAGAACATCCCGCTGATCATGGCTTGAGAAGCGATTATCGTTGCAAAAATACTAAGTATGAGAAATGGAATATAAAGGATACGGGCCTCATGGAATGCCATCTCAAAAAGAACGTTTTTTGTTTCAGGATGCTGGATAATGAAAGCTCCCTGCCCAAGATAATTTAATAAAAGAGCAATAAATACCAGATACCATGCCCTGATTATGGGAAGCTTGCCCAGCTGTCCCATATCGGCAAATAAAGCTTCACCTCCTGTTGCGCAGAGGATGACCTGGGAAAGCAGAAAGAATCCGGAAATGTTGTTCTCCATTAGATATTTTATTGCATAATACGGATTAATCGCCAGCAATATCGAGGGGACATTAATTATGGAAATAAAACCGGAAAGAGCGATTGCGCAAAACCATAAGACCATGACGGGTCCAAACGCCCATGAAACTTTTTCAGTCCCTTTTTTCTGGATTGCAAAAAGGGCAATTGCGATCATTGCTGCGATGATAACAATAGTTCTCTGGCTTATTTCTTCAAGCCCGGGGATAAATGCCATTCCTTCGACAGCACTCAGTATGCTGATAGCTGGAGTAATTACGCCATCTCCGAACAAAAGAGAAATACCAATAATGGAAAGGAGCGAGACAAATGCTACATTTCTTCCGGATTTTAACACAGGTACAAGGATTTCCTTCAGAACAATGGTTCCCCCTTCACCTTTTTGTCCAAGGCTCATAGCAAGCCATGCATACTCAACGGTAACCACTATAATAAGCGTCCATATGATCAATGATATAATTCCCATAACATGGGCTTGTGTTTTAGAAGTCAGGAGAAAAATAACAGTAAGAGTATAAATGGGGCTTGTTCCTATATCCCCAAAAACAAGACCCAGTGATTTTATAACTCCTTTGATTGCTTCCCTCTGAACCATTGTTTGCCCTTTCCGTTCAAAATATCGATAAATCTTCCTCTTAAATTATCTTATTGCTTTTAATGTTTTCTAAATATTAACGATACTGTTTTTGAAAAAGTACAAAAAGATGAATATATCTGCAAGTGACCTGGGGCAATAACAACTTTAAACGTATATTTCTAACTTATTCCACAAACGGTTTCCCTGACTTCAATATCACATCAGCAACCTCCGGCCTCATGGAGTCCGCCGGCGGTCTTTTTCCCGCTTCGATCATCTTCCTCATTTTTGTGCCGCTGAAATCCACCCTGTCAGTATGGGGGCAGACCTTGTCGTTGGATATGCCGCCGCACTTGTTGCAATAGAAGAACGACATGAAGAACATTGGCTCAATACCGATATCAGGGAACTCCTTGAATATTTCCTGCGCAGCAAAAGGATGATAGTAGCTTCCCACACCTGCATGATCCCTGCCGATGATGAAATGGGTGCAGCCGTAATTCTTTCTCACGATAGCATGGAATATGGCTTCGCGGGGGCCTGCATAGCGCATCTCTGTCTGGAAAATACCAAGAACGACCCTGTCCTTGGGATAATAATTATCGATCAGGACTTCGTAGCTTTCAAGGATCACGTCATCTTTAAAATCGCCTTTTTTCTTCTTGCCAATGACAGGATTTATGAAAAGCCCATCGACCATCGTAAGCGCTGATTTCTGGAGGTATTCATGGCCAAGATGCGCGACGTTTCGTGTCTGGAACCCTACTACTTTTTCCCAGCCTTTTTCCTTAAAGAGATTCCTGGTTTCGGCGGGTTTCATCGCATATTTGAAATAAGGGGTTTCCGATTCGTTTATAAGGCTTATCTTTCCGCCAAGCAGCGTGTCCTTCATGGAATAGGTCTTTGCCACACCCGGATGTGCTGCATCGTTTGTCCCAAACACCTGCTCTGCGAATGCTCTTTTATCGTAATTGTAGATTTCTTCAACCTGCATTACAGCTACGAGATTTGAGTCATTTTTGAGGAGAATTTCATCTCCTTCCTTTATATCTTTGTTATCTGTGTCAAGAACAATAGGAAGCGTCCATGGAAGGCCGTTGGAGAGGCGCTTGTTGTAGAGAATACTTTCGTAATCTTCCCGGCCATTAAAGCCTTCAAGAGGGCTGAATAGTCCGGAAGCGATATTTTCAATATCCTTCATCAGGTCAACGCTGACGGGTACGCTCTGGTATTCAGATGCCTGGTCTATGATCTTGTTTCGTTTTTGTTCGGTTAAGGTGCGGTTGATTAATTTTCCGCCGTGAGGTTTTATTTGTGTCATTGTAATCCCAGATTTTGGGCTTTAATGGGGTTGCAGTGTAATAATTGTTTGTGAATATCTTAATAGCTCAATACGTAAGACTCTGGTTAGGCTAAAATACCAGTACAACCATACAGTACAACTATGCCTTTAACAAAAGTAAGCCATAAGTTCCAGGTAGTGATACCCAAGGACATACGTGAACTTCTTGGAATATCAAAAGGGGATATATTGCAGGTCTATGAGAAAGATGATGAGATAGTAATGAAAAAAACTGGGAACAAAACGCGGTTATCGCTTAAGGATTTAAAAGGTCTTGGCAAGGAAATATGGAAAGATATTGATGTCGAAGATTATATCAAAAAGGAGCGGGAGAGCTGGTGAACTATAAACGGATAGGACTTGATACCAATGTGCTCATCTATTACATCGAGGAACATCCTTTTTACCTCAGGAAAATCGAACCGCTGATAGACAGGATCGCTGAGGGAAAAGCCACAGGCATAACATCTTATGTTACACTCCTTGAATTGCTTGTAAAACCTCTCAGGGAAAAAAGATTCGATCTCGTTGAGCAGTATAAAACAATCCTGCAAGCTCAGCTTGATATGGTGGCAATGGATGAACCGGTCTCAATAAAAGCGGCGCAGCTTCGGGCAAAATATGGGATAAAAACACCCGATGCGATCCAGCTGGCATCCGTGATCACAAAAAAAGGGGATGTCTTCGTGACTAATGATGAGAAACTTTGTAATGTGAAGGAAATTGAGGTTTTAACCCTGCGTGAAATTCCAGATTGAATGCCCAATCCGGACTACCTTTTCACATTCCCAGCATGCAGCCCGCATTCCTTCTTCGTTGCATCTTCCCACCACCAGCGCCCTTCGCGCTCATGCTGGCCGGGCAATACAGGTTTCGTGCATGGTTCGCATCCGATGCTTATGAATCCTTTTTCATGCAGTTTATTATAAGGAACATTATTCTCTCGTATGTAATCCCATACCTGCTTTGAAGTCCAGTTTGCAATAGGGTTGAATTTTACCAGGTTGCCAGTCCCGAAGGTGGGGTCTTTCTGTATGACAGGGACATTTGCTCTCGTTCCAGGGCTCTGGTCTTTTCGCTGCCCTGTTATCCACGCATCCACTGTATTGAGGGCGCGCTTTAACGGGTCAACTTTACGCGCATCACAGCATTCTTTGTGACCATCCTTATAAAATGAAAACAATCCTTTTTCTTCCACAAGTTTTTCAGTCGCATCGCGGTTTGCGAAAAACACTTCGATCGGGATATTATAGGTCTTCCTGACCTCTTCGATGAACTGATATGTCTCAGGATGAAGGCGCCCTGTATCAAGCGAAAATACCCTGAAATCATTACTGATCTTTTTTGCCATGTCGATCAATACAACATCCTCAGCACCGCTAAAGGATATTGCAATGTTCTTGAAATTATTAAGCGCAAGCTCCAGGATTTCCTGGGGCGACTTATTCTCATAATCTTTTGCAGATTTTTCAATGTTAAGTTGTTCTGACATTTTTTCACTATCCTAAGATATCTTTACTGAAGTTCTCGAATCCCACACGTTCCAGACAATCTCCAAACCGCTCACCAATATTGGTATTCTTCTTTGACCAGTCAATAATCCTCCTGAATATGGCGACAGCTTCCTCAGCGGATTTTGCATCTGTCAATTCTCTCCCGAGTTTGGGATGTTTTCCTATTTTTCCGCCCACAAAGAGCCTATAGCCTTTCCACTCCTCAATTATAAGATCAGAAGGGCAAGTTCCAACACATGCTCCACACAGGTTGCACTTGTCCCAGATGATTTTGGCCTTATCATCTTCCAGAACTATAGCCTTTTCCGGGCACATGAAAGTGCATGTCCCGCATCCTGAACAAGCATCGGAATTAATAACGGGTTTGAGTATGCCCATTACTCCGAGGTCGTTCTCCTGCGGCTTAGCACATGCATTTGGGCATCCTGTTACAGCGAATTTTATCTTAACAGGCATATCTTCGCCAAAAAATTCCTTATCTAGTATTCCTGCGAGACCATAAGTGTCTATAATGCCGTAATTGCATTCGAGATTCCCCGGGCATGAAATTATATTACGTACCCGCGGACCGCAGGAGCCTGGCGGCGTCCCATTGTCTTCGAGTTCTTTTGTTATCGCATCCAGGTTATGTATATCCACATTCGGGATCTGCATCCCCTGGCGGGTTGTGATATGTATGTATCCGGTGCCGTATTTCCGGGTAAGACGGCTTATCCCTGAAAGCTGGTCTGAAGTGACATTGCCGCAGGGCATTCGAAGCCTGACCACGAAAAGGTCTTTTTGCTTCTGTTTCATATAACCGGATTTTTTAAGGATCGATATGTCGAGTTTTTCTAATGTCATGGTTCACCTTGATATACAGTTGATATTTAAATAATTCTGGGTGTTTAACTTGCAGGATCAAATATAACTGATGAATGTGGCAATATTTGTCAATAAATAGAGGGATCTCTTTTTCTGTTGAATTTATAAGGAGCCAATTGCAGCTACCCTATAATTTTATAAAAATTTAGACCATCAGGGAATCTTATATTTGGAATCCAAATAGGTGATCCGTTCCATCCCTTATTTTTATTGCCTGTTATCCTATATAGTGTTAACACAATATTATTAATAAATCTGCCACCTAAGTTTCTGTCATCAGGAGAAAGCAAAGTCCCTGTGTTTTTTGCAATATCCCTTTCTCTGCGGACAATTAAAATGCCCTGTTCTCCCGGCTTATCTGCAATAAAGGCTTTTATGCATTCATAATATAAAGTTGAAGGCCAGTCAGAATCATCTTCACTTAATATATTTTCAAGTATTTTTAAAAAATAATTAATATTAACTGAATGATATTCTCGTTGGTCAAAAGTAGATAATATTTCGTCAAGAGCTTTTAAGTCTTTGTTGATTGGATAAATAGGAAAATAATTTGTACCGCCCGTTATTAACGACAAATTTGATTGATCAATAACATTTTTTCTTGTTGGTTTTGTATTTCCATTATAGAGAAGGTGTATGTTGTCAATATTGTTCTTTTGAATTTGAGATATAATTGACCTGTTACTTTGATTTAATTCTGAAAACAATTTAAATAAAATTGGTGGAATAAATATCCTTATTAGGTTTTTGTCTCTATCATAACCAAAAACACGGCAATGTTGCCAAAATGTATCTGCTTGAGGGGCTTTAGCTCTGCGACAATAATAAACCACATTCAGTGCAGGAAAAGTAACTCCTCGGCCAAGACTATTACCGCCAACAATAATATTCATACCATTACTATAATCTCCTATCTCATTACGGGAATTCATAACCATTATTTTTATCTGGTTATTATTTAAAGACTCTTTTATAAAATTACAAGCAGAATCAAAATCAATTAATTCACTTTTAGTTTTCTTTAAATCGTCCCAAGATTCCTTTAGTTTCTCAAACAACTTATCTTCTTGGATTTCAAGAATCATTCTATTCAAATATGAACCAATTTTATCAGCAATTAGTTCATGATCAGCGATTTTGATACTCGGATGAATTAAAAAGTTTGAAACTCTTTTATTTTCAGTTTTAATTAAGTGAGCAGAAATAACTAAAAATGAACAAAGAGAACGTATTAATCCGTTTTCCGGGAATTCGTCATCTGAAAGCAAATCATCAAGTTCATTATCTGATGTAAATCGAATACAGTTAGGGATTGGTTCTTGGTTATAAAAAAAATCTCCGCCAAGATAGCCGGTTCCAGGCTCAAAATACTGAACAAATCTAGGTTTCCAACCTGAATCAATTGTCTGTAGCAATACCGCTTGAGGGGTTGCTGTAACTTGCAGATATATACTGCTTGCTGACTTCTTCTTCATGGAGTCAAGTGATTTGTTTATAGTACTGATATCATCTTGGTTGATTTTTGTATTTAAGCTTGCCGCATCTGCTTCATCATCGATGATGAATATCGGATTTCCTGTACAAAATCCTGAAGAAGTTAAATTGCCGTTCCATTTTCTCAGAACACTTGCATTCTTTTTTAGGATGACGATTGTAGGCTTTCTTAAGTTATTTTCTTTGAACCTAATTTCATCTTCTTCACCGCATACATTGAAACTATCAAGGAACTTAATGGCTCTTGCATATGTTTGCTGTTGAAGATATATATTATCTGTTGTTAATAATATGAAAATCCTAAACCCTTCATCTGCTGCAGCGCTTATTATTCCGAATACTTGACTAGTTTTTCCACTTTGAACATTGCCGAGAAGCAGGCCGTTAATATGTGTATCATAAGAAAACGTCTTAATATGCGGATTAATAATTTTGGCGGTAGTCTTAGAAATCGAATCAGCTAATTCAGAAGAGTTCTCTTGGCGCACTCTTTCAATATAACTATTAAAATGCATGTTATACTCCAAAATTTAGATACCAAAGGTTTTTGATTTCTGTTTTTATTAGCTCAAAATCTGAACGCCCATACTTTTGTAGTGTTTCTTCTGTAACTAATTCACCAACATCTAATGCGCCGGCATTTTCAAGCCTGCCTTTTAACCATTTACCTAATATTTTCAAGTCCCCTTCTGATCGAAGATTTTTATTATAATCACCGCTCACTTTGCATCTAAATTTCCATCCATCATCAGTAATAACATCAAAAATATTATTTCCACTTTCCAAGTTGGGATAACCGTTCATGCTAGTAATTTCACTCGGGACAATTAATTCAATTTCGTACCAATGCCGCGGTTTTATAAGACCCCTTTTATCTTCCCTTCCTTTTCCGAAGAAGACATTTAAATTGCTCTTTGAATGCGAAGCACTAACTTTAAGTGGAATTGTAAATCTAATGTCTGTTAAGGGTATTTTTTTAACTTCAATGGGATCAACAGTCTCAACATTTTCATGCTCAATTAGCAATTTGTTGTATTCATTAAATACTTCAATTCGAAGTGCTTCGATAGGCTTTGATACACTTATTAAATTATCAATAAAGTTATTTAATTCTATACCTTTGCTTCTATCATTAAATAAAAGACTTGTCTCGTAGACTCTGCTATATTCTGTAATGCTGCTTAAGTTATTTGAACCCACAATTGAACCAATGGGTTCTTTATTTTTTAAAAATGAATATATTTTCCCGTGATATTTAAAAGCAGTTGATAAAAAAACTCCACCCATACTTTTTTCACTTAAGAACTTGCCGAAGTTTAAAGAAGCTTGGTATTCTTTTCTTGTGAAAAGGTCAAAATAATGCATTCCAATAATCAGGTCAACTTTAAGTTTTAAATTTAACTCCACACTACGCTGCAATTCAGCAACTGAATCAGCGGTTATATATCCTGTAGCAATTCGAATCGTATCCGCTTCAAATAGTAATTCGTCAAATGCATCGGCAAAAGACCTGTTTCCAGTATTAAGAGGCGGAAAATTTGAATTTAAAAGTTCCATTTTACTCTCGTTCATTATTTCTAGAATCATATTGTATGCGTTCTTTAATCGAAAGAAGTTTCAATTCTATATCAAGTGTTCTTAAGTCTGTTCTCTGATAATCACCATTAAAAAGTGGCATTAGAGCTCTGGCTGTTTCTCGTACACCGTTTGGAGGAACAGCATTTCCAATTTGTCTTCTTACTTCACTGATAGACCCGTAGAATTGAAAATCATCAGGAAATGTTTGCAAGCGAGCACGCTCTCTATTTGTTAAGGGTCTTGGTTCAGGGTAATGGTAGCCCCAAGTACCGCCACCGCCAGCAGCTATAATCGTTTTTGCCGGTTCGTTTCTGGTTATTCGTCTATACACATGGCTTATCATTCCTTTAACATAAAGCGGGTGTTCCTTAGGAATATCAGTGAAATTCCCGCCTTCTGGAATTAAATTTAGTAAATCTCTAGTCTTTTGAGCAATATTTAATTTTTCATTATTAAATTCTACATTTTCGACGCCTTCTAATGCTTGTCCAGCAGTAAAATACGGCAGATTTCCAAATGGACCGTGAGTGGGTCTAGGATGAAAAAATTCAAAATCTGTATCCATTTTGACTCCCACAATTAAAACTCGTTCACGGAATTGTGGCACTCCATATTCCGCAAAGTTATATAGTTGGACTTTAACTAAATATCCGGGATTAATATTTTCAAAATCACTTATAATTTGTTGGATTGCCAGTTGCTTATTCGCAGTTAATATGCCTTTTACATTTTCAGCGACAAATGCCCTTGGTTTTTTTGCATCAACAAATCTTAAAAAGCTCTTGTATAGATTCCCACGCGACCCATTTAAGCCGGGTTGTTTCCAAATTATCGAAAAATCTTGGCAGGGGAAACCGCCCAAGATTAAATCACAAGATGGGATTTTTTTATCTGTATACGGATCAATGGTCTCCACATCTTGAGTTGTAATAACTTCACCAAAGTATTTCTTAAATGTTTCGGCAGCATATTCATTAATATCATTAGCCCAGACGGTTTCATAACCCTCTAGATGGAAGCCCAAATCCAGACCGCCACAGCCTGAAAACAGAGAAATTACTTTTGGTTTATTCATTATGTACTGCCTCTTCTATGTTTCTAATACTATTTGTAAGTTCATATAGAACTGATTTATTATTAACCTGGCACTCCCATATCACAAAAACTCGATAACCCTCAATCTGCAATTCTTTCATAATCAACTTATCTCTTTTTTTATTTTTTTTAAATTTTAAATCCCAATAATCAATATTGGACTTCGGCATTGTAGCTCTTTTGCAATTTTTATGTCTATGCCAAAAACATCCATGTACAAAAATAACTGCATTATACTTTTTTAGGTAAATATCCGGCTTTCCGGTAATATTATTATTATTTATACGAAATCTAAAGCCATTTCTATGAAGATATGATCTAACAAAGACTTCTGGCTTTGTGTCCTTTGAATGTATTCTGGACATATTCCAGGATCTTTCTGCCGGTGTCAAATGATCCATAAAAATCTTTATATTATCTGGCTTAATCTTAAGCATCATGTCTATTTATATTTGTTGCCTTTTATCACTTAGTTTGTCGGTTTCTTCTCCATTTCTATATCTCGAATAGCAGTTTCATGCACTCCGCTGAACTAGCTTCTCCTTTCGTTCCTTGTGCGCTCAGATGCTCTCTGTACAAGTCCACTCCAGAATAAATCCAAATTGTTCACCTCGATTAGAAATGATTCTATGAGTATTTATGAGAAAGCCAAGCGGGGTGAAACTAATCGTCTTCTTACTTGAATCGGGGTTTAAATATACCTGATGAATGCGACAATATTTGTTAATAATTTTAGAATTAACCCACAGCATTAAGAGATGCAATTCCTGACTTTACAGCTTCTGCAGATCTATCCAGGGCTTTTTTCTCTTCAACAGTCAGTTCAAGTTCAAGGATTTCCTCAATACCTTTCCTTCCAATTTTTACCGGAACCCCAAGATAGATGTCTTTCTTGCCATACTCCCCATTCAAATAAGCACATACCGGGAGAATACGTTTTGTATCCTTTATCACAGCTTCAACCATATTTGTCACAGCTGCGGATGGGGCGTAAAATGCGCTCCCGGTTTTGAGAAGGTTGACGATCTCAGCTCCCCCGTTGATCGTCCGGTCAACAAGCCGATTGATTGTTGATTCCGGCATCAGCTCTGTGATCGGGACACCTGACACGGTTGTAAACCGGGGAAGAGGCACCATTGTATCCCCGTGCCCTCCAAGAACCATCGCTTTAATATCCCGCACCGAACAGCCAAGTTCAAGCGCAATAAATGTGGCAAACCTGCCCGAATCAAGTACACCGCTCATACCGAAGACCCGGTTTGGTTCAAAACCTGTGGTTTTCATGGACACATAAGTCATTATATCAAGCGGGTTCGTGACAGTGATAACCACAGAATCTGGCGCATAACGTTTGATATTCTGTGAGACATCGGTTATTATTTTAGTATTGATTTTCAACAGGTCTTCCCTTGTCATGCCTGGTTTTCTTGCTATTCCGGCAGTAATGACAACTACATCCGAGCCTTCAATATCCTTATAATCGTTCGTTCCGATAATATTTGAATCATAACCAAGAAGCGGGCCAGCTTCCAGAATGTCAAGAGCTTTACCCTGGGGCAGCCCTTCAACTATATCTGTCATTACTACATCCCCGAGTTCTTTTTCTGCTATTCTTTGCGCGGCAGTCGAACCAACCGCTCCTGCACCGATAATTGTGATTTTTGGCATCTATGTTCACCTGGATTTTTTGGTATGAAGGTGATTAATGGACGATAATAGTTATCCACATTTGACGCAAAGGATATATTGGCGGAATGCATAACAAATCCCTGATGAAAAAACTAATCCCTGTGATATTTCTTATTGTATTATTGTTCTTATTTCTCCCATTGTCCGGAGGGTCGCCAGGCAGCCGCACTTTTGAGATCTCATCAGTTACAATAAAATTCGATAAGACAGATGCTGAATTCATAGTGAATTATGATCTTGGTACTATTCCAAAAATGTATATTATTTTAATGGGTGGAAAAAGTATCGAGCCAAAGATACAGGAACTCTTCTCAAATTTCAGTTATGAGATTATAAAGATAGATCAGGATAAGACAATTCTGCATGTGAAAAATATTTCAAGGTATGATAAGAATGTAAATTATTATATTCATGAATCTGTTAGTTTTGGAAGCACTCTTAATACGATATTTATTTATCTTCCTGGAGATAAGCATGCTGTTGAATATTCAGGCCGTAATGCTACACCAACAAAATTCTACCGTCAGTGATCCTTCTTTTTCTTAAAGACAGATGGCAAATTAACGATATATGTGCCATCTTCTTTGAGCGCCATGACAATTTCTTTTCTTTCAAGCAGCGATTCAAGATTTAATTCGTACTGCCCTGGCGATACTATCCTGATTGATTCGATCCTGTCCCCGATCTCTTTTTGTGCATTTTCAGCTTTAGGTTCATTTTTTAATTCGGTTTTTTCTTCCTTAATTCCCAGTATCTCATCGACTTCTCTTATGAAATTCGAAGCTTCAGGGGATATTTGACCTGTGTTTGCCGCAGTCTCGATTTTTGCGGCTGGTCCGGGCGCGGATGAGTCATCTCTCACATAAAGGAACTTATTCCACCCGCATTTCGGGCAGCCGTTCAATATGATGGCTGCGCCGTCCTTGAATATGCTCTCGCATCTTGTGCATTTATGTGGCATAGCTTATGGTGAGACTAATGCGCTTATTAGATCCCTATCTTTTCTAATTGTTTTTAACTGTGATGCCGGGCCTATAACCGTAAGGCGTGTCTTGAGGGTTGTTTTTCCAAAAAGTTTATTCAGGAAATTTTCGTTTTGTTTTACAGGGTAACTTTCGATCTCAATTCCTGAAAAATCATCAGGTTCTATCTCTGCCATTGTAAGTTCAATTAGTTTTGTCTGTTCATTGGGAGTAAGCCCTTTTTCAAGTATGAGTATCTTTCCGTTTCGCACTTCGTCAAGAATCAACCTCACTTTTTCCATGGAAGTCATGGCATCAAGTTTTTCTTCCGATATTAAATCCATCTGAATTCCTTTCATATAATCACCCGAAATGCTCTGCAATTTCTTTATACAATAAATCTATGTTCTTCCCATCAAGAGCGGATATGGGAACAAGCGGATGTTGGGGAAAAGCGCTTTGTATCCTTGCCGGTGATGAATTTGGAAGGTCTATCTTGTTTGCTGCTATCAATATGGGAAGCTTCCGGGCTTCAAAATTTCCAATTATGACAACATTAACCTGGGTATACGGGTCTTCGGTTGCATCCATTACCAGTATTACGCCATCTAAGTCTTCAAGCCATTTGACAGATTCCATTACGCCTTCTGTTGCCTCTTTGGCGCGTCGTTTCGATTCCTCCTCCGGGAGTCCGAAAGTCATGAAATCGTGAAAATCGATCTTTGTAGCAATTCCTGGTGTATCTATAATATCCAGTGTTACGGAAGAACCGTTACTCACTATTGTAACATCTTCACGCCTTCTTGCTCTTCGTGTCTCATGCGGAATATGGGATACCGAACCCATGGCATCCCCGGTCCAATCCCTGACGATCCTGTTGGCCAGTGTAGTTTTACCAGCATTGGGGGGGCCATATATTCCGATTTTCGCTTTTTTTCTCTTAAATAGTCTTTTCAACCAGGAAAAATTAAGTCCCAGCCTTTTTATTATGCCCATAGTTGTGCCTCACTGTCTAATAGAAGTTCCCTCTTTTTTAGTTTTCCCTTAGAATTCCGACAATTTCAATTGCCTCTTTATGCATTTCTCTCCCGGGATTTCAACCGGATATATCCCGCTCAAACACCCCAGGCATAGATCATCCACCGGTATCCCTATGGATTCCACAAGTCCATCAATACTTAAATATCCCAGGGAATCTGCATTTATTAAGGCCTCAACGCCTTTTACTGTCTTGTGCGCAGCTATAAGTTCT
This sequence comes from uncultured archaeon, assembly GCA_902384525.1. GTDB lineage: Archaea > Halobacteriota > Methanosarcinia > Methanosarcinales > Methanoperedenaceae > Methanoperedens. Next base: position 4,751 of record CABMCA010000055.1, on the reverse strand, counting down.
TCACGTGTTGCCATATCGATCCCCAGATAACATGGAGAAATAATGGGAGGGCTTGCTACTCGCATATGGATCTCCCTTGTGCCTGATTTACGGATCATATCTATTATACGGCGCGAAGTTGTTCCGCGCACAATACTGTCATCGATGAGGACAATGCTTTTACTCTCAATATTTGGTTTTATAGTGTTCAGTTTCAGCCTGACTGCCGTTTCTCTCATATCCTGCCCTGGCATAATGAATGTCCTGCCTATGTAGCGGTTCTTCATAAGCCCTTCCATATAATCAATACCCGATTTCTTTGAGAAACCGATCGCATATGTGATGCCTGAATCAGGAACAGGCGAAACGATATCTGCTATAGCCGGGTGCTCCTTAAAAAGCATCTCTCCTATTCGCATCCTCACATTATATACAAGCCGGCCATCTATGACTGAATCCGGCCTTGCGAAATAAATATATTCAAATACACAATGGGCAGTATTTTTTGATTTTACCAGCTGGTGGCTTTCGTAAGTCCCATTGTTGAAAACAAGCATTTCGCCAGGAGCTACATCACGTATCAGCTGCCCGTTCAAAATATCAATGGCAACACTCTCGGACGCTACAACATAACCATTGTCGAGCGAGCCAAAACACAGCGGTTTTATGCCAAGCGGGTCACGAATAACAATAACTGTTTTATCTATCAGGATAGCAAGCGAATATGAACCGACAAGTTTTTTTATTACATCTTTAACTGCATCTTTAAGCTCGCTATGCATCAGTTCCTTGACAAGGAGATGAGCTATGACTTCAGTGTCTGATTCGGATAAGAATATCCGTCCCTCTTTCTCAAGCTCAGTCCTCAGTTCTTTTGAGTTTACAAGATTACCATTATGGGCGATAGCTATAGTTCCGCTCTTAAAACTTACAAGAAGAGGCTGGCAATTCTCGATCTTTGAACTGCCTGTAGTTGAATATCGGACATGTCCTATCCCTACATGACCTTTGAGTTTCTGTATATCTGCCTTGTTAAAAACATCTGGCACAAGACCCATACCTTTTAAGGTACGGACCTGGCTGCCATCATGAACAGTTATTCCTGCGGATTCCTGTCCCCTGTGCTGGAGAGCAAAAAGTGCATAGTAGATTGATAGTGCGGCAGATGTCTCCTCTTTAAAAGAGACACCGACTATGCCGCATTCTTCATGCAACCGTGGTCACCTTAGTAACCGCATTTTTCCTGCCATTTGTAGGATCTCATGTGTGTGGTCTTACCGAAACCACACGATGCGCACATTTTTGTGTGCGTGTTCATTGATGCTTTTCCGCATCTTCTGCATATAACATGTGTTTTCTTCTGGTTCTTACCGAATGAAGGCGTACCTTTTGACATATTTTAATCACCTTTTTAAATCTTATGGAGAAATAAATACTATATTATCCCCGCGTACAACTGCTGTTCCAAGTTTTTTCGTTCCGTTCTCTTTTATTTCCTCGGCATTAGCCAGGACGATATTCATATGGATATCGTATCCCTGTAATTCGCCTCTGAACTCTCTCTGGCCTTTTAACCGTATCAATACTGACTTATTTAACGCATTGTTTAGAATGTCGAGGGGTCTGTTTCCCATAAAAACGCTCCTTAATATTAATAAACCATTAATTCAATAGTGCACCAAAGTAGTTCGTACAATATTTAAAACTATTGGTGAGCAATGAAAATAAAATCAAGGAATGTATTAAGAAAAACAGATCAGAAAGCTCTTGTAAATGATATTGTCGAGGCATTTGGTGATGCATCATCATTTGAGGGCAGGAAGCTTGAATATGTAGAAAGTGAGGGACAGGATTTCATTTTTGTGGATGGGGAACCTCTTTTATTTAAGATAGACGGAAAAATATTTCCTACTGTAAAAGGCGCCCTTAAATTGAACCCGGCGCGCCGCATAGTCCTTGTTGATCCGGGGGCTGTGAGGTTCATCATAAACGGAGCTGACACGATGAGCCCGGGGATTGTTGAAGCAGATCCAGCTATAAACATAGGCGATCTTGTCATCATCGTAGAGAAAGCACATGGGAAAGCGATCGGTATCGGAAGAGCCCTTATGGTAGGAAAAGAAATGGTCGGGGGAAAAGGCAAGGCAGTAAAGTCCATACACTATGTAGGGGATGAAATCTGGAACCTTGAACAGAAATAAATAAATAGATATAAACAATAAGGAGTACGAAGTAAAGGTGAATATTTCATGGGTAAATTTATAGATAATCTTTTTGGCGGCGGGAAGAAGACAAAATCAGATGCGGATGAATATCAGGAACTTGATCTTTCAGAATATGAAGAGGGTTTTCAGGGTGAAACAGCCAACACTTATATAAAAATAGCTGAATTATCAGGACTTGAAATGATGCCTGAATTAAAAAAACAAATTTATGACGGCAATATCCTGATGATCGATGTCTCGCCTGCAAAAAAAGATAAAATGGTTTTTGACAGGGCGATCAAAGACCTGAAAGCAGTTGTCAATGATGTACATGGTGATATCGCGATGATCAAAGAAGACCAGGTGATCGTGACCCCGCGTGGCATGCGTATAGACAGGCAAAAGTTAAAGTGAACTCAGAATCAGGCAGTATTTTAACAATTACCAGAAGCGTTTGCCCTCTTTGTAGCAAAGAACTTGTTACAAACTGGGTAAAAGATAATATTCCTTTTTTTGGTGAAGTAATGCATATTACTTCAAAGTGTGAATGCGGTTTAAGATACTCTGATACCATGATCATGGACCAGCGCAAACCCGTTCGATATGAATTGAAAGTCACGACGCGGGACGACATTGATGCGCGTGTGGTTCGCTCGACATCAGGAACAATAAGGATACCGGAACTAGGGGTCGATATAGAACCAGGACCAGCTTCTGAATCGTTTATTTCAAATATCGAAGGCGTGCTTGACAGGGTGAGTGATATCCTGGAGATGGTAGTAAGATGGAATGAAGAACCTAAAACCAGGCGCGCACAGGAATTACAATCTATCATCGAGAAGATCAAAGCCGGGGAATTTGAAATTACAGTTATTATCGAAGATCCTCTGGGCAATAGCGCCATAATTGCAGAAAAAGCAACACACAGGGAACTTACGCAAGAAGAGGCGGCTTGTCTTAAGACGGGTATGATCATTTTTGAGAAAGAATAATAAAAGTAATGTTCTTATCAGGCAAAAGAGCTATAATTCAGTTCTTTTGCTATTGAACTCAATACTCCAGGGGAAAAAATATCCTGATATCATTATTAGTGAGCTTTTTAAAAATGAAGATTTTTCATCTGGTGAAAAAACTGTTATCGTTGATCTCGTTTATGGGATCTTGCGCCATCCGGGAAGGCTGGATTACATAATTGGACACGCATCAAGAGCCACTATGACAAATCTTGATCCGGAAATACTTAATTTATTCAGGATATGCACATACCAGGCCTTATTTACGAATGTATCGGCAGCAGGAATAGTAAACAATGCAGTAGCGATGTCATCGGACAATAGTAAGTTAAGCGGATTCGTAAAAAGAACGGTTGAAGCAGTATTAAAGAATAAAAATACGGTCATCTTCCCTGATCCTGAAAAAGTTCGGATCGAATATATTTGTGCATACCATTCACACCCACGCTGGATAGTTGAAAAATGGCTTACAGAACTGGGGTCGGTTAAAGAAGTTGAGGCTTTGTGCAGTTCTAATAACATGGAGCCGCCTTTAACGATCAGGGTGAATCCACTGAAATCGGATATCGGATCACTTCAAAAAGCGCTTGATGAAGAGGGATATTCTTCATTAAGAACGGAATTATCACCATCTGGCCTGATTGTTAATAAGAAAGAAGATATTTTTAAAACCCGGGCTTTTAAGGAAGGGCTTTTCGAGGTGCAGGACGAAGGAAGCCAGCTTGTTACGCTTCTTACAGGGGTAAAGCCAGGAGAACTTGTAATTGATGCATGTGCAGGGAATGGCGGAAAATCCCTTTTCCTTTCAGGACTGATGAAAAACCGTGGGGCAATAATCGCTTCAGACCTGTCGGCTGTTAAACTTTCGAACCTGCGGCGCCGTGCGGGAAAAGCCGGTGCGTTCAATATTAAGACCGCGAACAGGGAGGCATTAAATGAATATAATAATATGGCGGATTGCGTTTTCATAGATGCGCCCTGCTCAGGCATGGGGGTTTTCAGGAGGAACCCGGATTCGAAATGGCGGTTGACCCGGGATGATGTCAAAGAACTTGCAGCGAAACAGAAAGAGATATTAAGCGAATACAGCAGGCTTGTTAAATCCGGAGGAAGACTGGTCTATGTCACATGCACGATAAGCAGGGAGGAAAATGAGGATAATGTGCGCGGTTTTCTTTCTGAGAGAAAGGATTTTTGCCTGGTTCCCGTATCGGAAATGCATGATTTTGAATCTGGCAAATTAACCTGTGAAGACGGATTTTTCAGGTTATTACCGCATGTTCATAATACTGATGGGTTTTTCGGCGCTGTCATGATCAAAAAGTAAATTTTCATGGATCCGTGAAAATCCATCGTTGATAAGAGCGAAACCCACTGAGCGTTATGTGAGGACTGCCATAAAAGGATTTAAATATATATCAAAAAGCGTGGGCACAGTTACATAATTCAGTTATGGTCAAAGTAATATCATCACAATAAATACTTATTTATTCTTTAATGTAATGATATTACCTGCTACTGACCATGGCTACAATATCTTCTACATTTAAAAATA
>CABMCA010000054.1 GCA_902384525.1 uncultured archaeon | reverse complement strand
TTTAGTTTCAATCCTTGTTTTAATGGATGTGCCTCTCGAATCCGGTAAAACCAGGTTCTAGCCTTTATGGTCCAGGGGTTTCAATCCTTGTTTTAATGGATGTGCCTCTCGAATCCTTCTCCAGAACAAATGGATAAAATGTTGGATGAGGGTTTCAATCCTTGTTTTAATGGATGTGCCTCTCGAATACCACAGATTTTCACCTGTTTAGGGCAAAATAAGCGTTAATAGGGCTTAGTTTTTACGGTTGGATTTCTTATTGCAAAATTATAGATTGGTATATAAAGACAAGAAAATCACACACAGATGTTGCTGTAACAGCAATCAATGCATTTATTCTTATATCTGGACTTGCCGGGATAAAAGCCTTTGTCAATGATCTCAATGATTTCATTAATGATCTCAAATCCCTTCTTGAAATCTTTTTCTGTAAAAACAATCTCTTCAATATGATTATTGCTTCTTGTAAAACAAATGAATCCTTTTTTCACTTCGATATTATAGTTCTCTTTGATCATCATTGCATGAAGCACAAGTTGGAATTTATACGTCTGGAATATAGTATCCTTGAACTCGGCATACTTATATTCAAAAGGCGCCGCAGTACCATCATCCAGGAAAAGGATCTCATCCACGATTCCTTTGATATGATGGTTCTTCGAGGCTATGAAAATATTTATTTCTTTTTTCACAACGCCAAGCTTTTTTCTCAGGTAATCCGTGTTAGTGATCCGCTTTTCATCATGCACTTCCCTGCCTTTTATGACTTTGAACCTCGATTCTTCATGCTGCGGGATGGCAAGGCAGTGCATATAATAAATAAAACGTGGGCAGAAAAGGTATTCAAGCACATCCGAAATAGTTATTATTGTATCTCCTGTCGGCATAGTCCTCAAAAGAATTTTGTTAACACTTCATCGCTTACAAGCTTCTTATCAAAAGCCTGTCCAAGAAGCTTGACCTTCCTGAAAGATTCATCATCCATGGGGAAAACATAGACAGAATCCACATCAGGGTCGATCTCATTTTCGCATTCAAGAGCCAGGGAATCCCTTTCATTTGCATTAAGGGTGCCAAGAAAAACACTTTTTTGCACCCTGTAGAGCCCTTTATCAAGACATATCCGCGCCACATTTTTGCGCGTGGTATTATCCGTAATATCATAAACCACCCAGACCATTGTCATATCATATCCTCATTTTATCAGGCTGTTCGCTATGCTGTGGCATTCCATTTGAATTGTGTTCCTTATCTTGACATTGCGCCCGTTATAATCAATATCCTTATCAAGCGTTTCATTGATCGCAGTTATTAAAACCGCTTTACCGTCCTTATTCATGTACAAGCCGCCGGGAATTTTATCAAAAAGCCCTTCATGAACCTGTTTTTTAGAAAAGAGGTTCATAACAGTCCTATCGACATGTATCCTGAAGATCTCAATAAGGTCAAAAACAAAGCTTTTCTTATTGTAATTATCCGTATGCAGAAAGCCCATATAGGGATCAAGTCCTGCTATTATGCATCCTTTCTCGACCTGCGAATACATGACGCCGTAGCCGTAATTAAGAAGGCAGTTAAAAGCATCTTGCGCTGGATCACGGCTTCTGCCATTGAATTTCCACGCATCCGGTATGATATTGCTAAGGGCATTGAAATAATTGAGTGATGCCATACCTTCAGTCCCCATGATAGAGCCGCGCTTTTCTTCAAGTGATCCTTTCATGCCAATAAGATTCTCCCTAAGTTCCGCGATTTTCGCAATGTTTGGCTCGATCAGCTCTTTATCATCCGGCCTATTCTTTTTCAGGTCTTTCAGGAAATCAAGCTGGTTATCGATCTTGCGCACTATCCAGCCGCGCGCAAGGTTAAATCCCAGGACGGACGCTTCAGCTTCTAGCTGTCGGCGCCGGATAAGGGTCGTGCTGCCAAGTTTTGAGTGCCATACCCTTCCGAAAGGATTTCCATGGAAATCCAGGAAAACAATATCAATATTGTTCTCGACAGCGAACTCGATAGCGTCCGTGGTTATGGTTGCTGATGTAGTTATGAGGATGCTGTCAACCTTATCTGCTGAGACTTCAAAGCTCTTATCATCGTTCTTTATGAGAAAGCAGTTCTTTTCCTTTTTGAGATATGCGCCGCGCGTGTTTATTACAAGCTGCATTAATAATCAGCTACTTTTATTTTGATAATTTTGTTTCATTATATCATGAGTAGTCATATTGTCAACTTTACTATATATTATTAAAGTTCATTTCAGGATCATTTTTCTTGACAACGGCGCCAAAACCTCTTGAAACAGATTTTCCCAAACCGAGATGATCGGGTATGATGAAGTTGGCCTGGAAGCCTCCTATAAAGGTCATTACATTTACGTCTTTCAACCTGCATTTCCTGATATTTACCTGAACATCACATTTTATTTTATCAGGAACCCTGTAATCGAGGGATTTCGACATGGACAGTAGGTTTCCAGTGAGTGTTTTTCTCAAGAAATCAAGCCTTTCACCGCCATCCTTCAAACCGTAATATTTCATATAATTCTCTTGGTTAAGAGCAAGCCACGGTGTTGCGAACTCGTAAGAATGTATCTTCTCTGAGAGCCCAAATTCCTGGTTTTTTACGCAGATGCCCCTTTCAACGATCTCATAAACCTCATCCCCAAGTTTTATTTCATAGTATTTATCATAAACCTGTTTTAAAATCTCAGCGCCGTCATTGATGCCGATGACCATAGGCGCGCTGTTTATCATTTTATACTGCACCAGAGGATAGCTGTAAATGAATTTGTCGGCGCTGTGCTGATGGAGCAGAGTGTATTCGTTGAATTTCGTGGCGAAGAAGCCGCGAAGCTGTGATGAAGTGCCTTCTATCAGGCGGCTGGAAGCAAGGGTCAGGGTGAAGGTTTTGATGTTCATATCTTTTTACATTTTGACGCTATCTTTACTATCGAACGGCATTCCGAATCCTTTCTCAGATATGATAAAATTGCAGATATCAAGCAAATTCTCACTTGCCAGCTGGAAAGCACGTTCACATGCTCGTTTCCTGAGACCATTATTCAGATAATCCTCTTCTTGTTCCGGAAGGTATTCCTCAAGTTCCCTCAGATAGTTCTCCATTTCATCTATCTTCTCAAATAATCTATCTTTATCCACGATCATCATCCCAATCTGGCTCTAACGCGTTCCATTACATGCTTATGGTACTCTCCGGTGAGCCTTTTATATCGTTCATATTCCATGTCATTAATCTTTGAAATTGTTAATACATGATACATGTCCTGCGTGTATAGCACCCTCCCTTCGAGAAAAATCCTTTTACGAATATAAACTGGCAATTCATCCAGGAAAGAAACATCGACATTATCCGGGACAGAATTATTAAGGGATATTCTCTCTTTAAGTGTAATTTCAACGTCAGGTTTTGGAATGATACATATATCTATGTCGCTTTTTTCTTTTTCAGTTCCTCTTGCCTTTGATCCGAAAAGGATGATCGAGTGAACAAGTCTGGAACTGTTGAGTTTGCTGATTACCTCGTCGAGGTCTATGTTCGATTTTTTTGGATCGTTCACTTTTGGCATATGAACAATTTGATTTTTCATCATTATTCCTTCTGCTTTATAATTATTTAAAGACTGGCTCTTTTTTTTCTGTATTCCAAATATTCACTCTTGGTCTGTTTCAGTAACGGCGCTGGGGGTTGCGACCCCCAGACCCCGGGTGAGGCGCCGCCGAGGGCGGAGTTTTCTGGTTATCGATGGTTGTTTGTAAATCTTTCATGGAATTTCATTTTATATTTTTATGCACTATGGTTATCAGTTTTGTTAACTTTGGTGTCTTGAATTTTATCATTTTTATCTAATAATGCTTATCAAATCTATAACCTCATTGAATAGCGATTCAAAATCGGGTAAAGCTTTTAATTGATGTCCCAGAGAACTTTTCCATGCATTCTGAAAATCCTGTTTTCGATCAAGTAAATCCTCGAAATCTGGCGATACTCTCTTGAATGCGCATTTTGCAGGAAATATTTCAAATGCTTGTGCCATATCGATATTTTTAGATATGAACCAGAGATCATATACATCCCTTGCTCTTGTTCGTTCGAACAAGGAACGTATTTTTTCTGCCATGATCTCATCTATGGAATACACTAAGGCATTTGAATAATAATCATCTGAATAGGGATGGAAAATATCTTTCATTACTGGCGGCAGGATAATTGTTTCGTTTTCAGGTTTTGTGATGTCGAATTTTATGCGTAGAGGATTTCCTCCGCGCCTGAATATCCTGAAATAGATGTCTATTTGATATCCATTAATGTTTTCTTCCGGTTCAATATTATCATGAAAATTGATGCCACTATCCCTTTTTGCCGTCTGGATTACCTTTTTTATCATCAGTTCAATGTCAGACCTCCCGGCGCTTTTTAGCATTGTGAAATCTAAGTCTTCAGAGAAACGATAGTTCTTAAAATATACTTTTCGCAATCCTGTACCTCCTTTGAGCACAAATGAGTCTGTTTGCTGGTTAAGAGATCTCAATATCCAGTTCAATGCATAGTCTTTTTCAATTGTGGTCTCAGGAACGCCATTCCATCTTGCTTTCTCCTTGATCTCAATATCTCGTATCATTCTATCCCACCAGGTATTTCTCGCTTACATTTTCTCGTATCTTCCATTTCCTGTTCAGGATGCCATTTCCATGCATCGAAGGGTCAAGAAGGGGATAGTTTCCTGATATTGATCCGGGCTCGACATCTACTTTTATTCCCATTTTATCGCATAGAACCCCTAGTCTTTTTATGACAGCAGAATTGCCTATATCTATTGCATATTTTTTAAGCTTCTCGATATCAAGATCACCATGCAACGCTTTTGCCGCTTCTGCTATTCCGCCGCAGTACTGGGGCTTGTCAAGGCAGTCCACCACTGTTTTTTCCGGGTCAGTTATTTCAACAGCAACGTCATCTATCCATACCTTTTCAAATCCGAATACCTTTTTCTCTGTTACCCTGACGATCCTGTATCTGACACCAAATATCTCAAGTTCCTGCTCTTTTTTTCTTGAGGTGGTCTGGATGAAAATCGTATTTGGTATCTGCTCCGTGAACCCGTGGTAATTAAGAGCGCTCCAGTAGGAGATGACAGCAGGTTTGACGAGCTGTGAGCCGATAACGAATTCATTGATCGTATATCCCCCTTTCCTGGCTCCAAGCGGGATTATGAGATATTTTCCTTTTTCAATGCGCTCGATCCAGCCTTCCTTTTCCATGCGGGAGAGCGTCACTTTAAGGCTCTGGCTGCCAAGGTTGCTGATATTGGCTGCATCTTCGAATGTGAATGTTTGGCCTTTTCTGGCCAGTTCGTTAAGGAGATGATATTTCTTTTTCATATTTTTATGCACTATGGTTATCAATTTTGTTAACTTTGGTGTATGTAATTATTTGAATGGCTATTAAGGCATGTTTTGTATGAATAATTTACCACAGAGGAAGGACACAAATGCACAAGCATCCATGAAAATCCGCGCAATCCGTGTTCTATTCATAGACAGCAGGTTGAATTCTTCAATAGATGACGATTGACGCAGGTTCATATTAATTTCCACTTCTCCTTCTATTGTTTATTTCAATGAATTTATCATTTAACTGTGTTGAAAATCTGGCGCTATCGCTTGCAGGCGCGGGTTTCTTAGAGAAATAAGGCAGCAAAATATAGTCTAAAACAAACCGCAGATAAACGCAGAGTAACGCAGATTTGTTAAATTTTTGGTAAGTTTTCCTGATCATATCGTTTCTCCGTATGCTCTTTGTGCCGCCTGTCCACATGTACTGCGCCTGGTGGGAGCGAGGGGAGGGGGCGGGGGAAAAGTTGATTTTTTTGAGGTGCATAGTCATAGTTTTAGCAAATTAAATTTCCACAGCCTGCTTTTTCTCTTTTAAATCCTGTTTCTTTATCGTAATAGGATTCCAACACATCATGACTCACGAAACCAAGCTCCTTTTCATTAAAACCAGAAGCATGGTATTTTGAGACACTGATCACATAATCATAAAATTGCTTTTTGATCTTCAAAAATTCTTTTTTGCGGTCGAGTGGAGAAAGATTCTTTATTTCCTGATATTTTTGGAATAATGTTTGTGTTTTTAGTTCTTTTATATCAATTATCGCACCAATCTCTTTTATTAAGTCTTTTCTTGTTATTTTTTCAATATCATATATTACGAGAAGTTTATTTTTATAATGGTTTATGGAGATTGTTTCTTCTTCATATTTCTTTTTTAAATCGGTCAAGTCAATATTAGTATTAGTTGTTATTTCAAAATCAGATACAAATATTTCATCCAGTTCTATGAATATGTCAATTTTGAAGAAATCTTCTTTTATCAATTCAAATTCAGATATTGTTCTTCTTTTTACGTTGTCTGAATTTTTATCAAAATATAATTCATAAATAGAATCAATTAGCTTTGTTTCCACTCCACTTCTCTTTTTTGCATAACTGAAATATTGATTAATCAAATCCAAGAATTCCGTTTCGTAAATCAGTTTTTTGTCTTTGAGGATATTATTAACTATATTTAATAAATTATGATCATAAATTCCTGTGTATGTTTTTCCATTTTCTTTAATTAAATTTACTAAATACACATCTGCAGTTGCTAATCGTTTATTTCGATTACACCTTCCGGCAACCTGTATAATAGAATCCAACGGACCTAAATCACGATATACACATTCACAATCAATATCTACTCCAGCCTCAATAAGTTGTGTTGAAACTACAATAATCTTCTCATTGTCATCAATTGCCTGTTTTATTCTCTCAATTTTCTTTTTTCTATCCTTTGGAATAATATTTGTGGATAAATAACAGAGTTTGAAAATTAAACCTTCATCTTCAATCTTTTTATTTATCTCTTCATAAAAATCCAATGAAGATTCAATTGTATTAAAAACAAACAAATATGAATTTTTAGACCAATCATTCAACTCATTACAGAAGTCTTCAATTCTTTTTTTTCCAGAATCTATATTCAAACAAACACGATTCAACGCATCGTTTTTGAAATAATCTTCATAATCATCAACCAATTCTTTATAGGTTCCATCTTCAAATATTAATGGTTTTGTGGCAGTCATCAAAATAATTCTGCAATTAAAATATCTCGTTATGGCGGTTAAAATCTCCTGTGTTAACTTCCAATATTCAATAGGTATGTTCTGAACTTCATCTAAGATTATTATTGAATTTACAATATTATGGAACTTTTTTAAACTCCGGTTTTTGTAACCGATCAATGTGTAAAATAACTGAATAAATGTTGTTACTACTACTTCAGATTCCCATGACTCAATTAGTGCCAGACTCTGATCAATGTCATTTTCTTTATTTTTGTCTTTTATATTGTAGAAGATTTCAGAAAGATGATGATGCTTTAACAGATACACACTTTCGTTTTCTTTAAAATCCTCTATCTGACTTAAAACTCTGTCAAATACAGCAAAATTTTGGTCAATTATGCTTGTAAAAGGCAAAGAATAGATAATACGTGGCTCATATTCCAGATTCATCTCTATTTTTAATTTTTTCCTCAATACCAGAGCCACAGATAAAGAGGTTAAAGTTTTACCTGTTCCGGTTGGTGCTGTTAATGTGAAAATTTTTTGATTATTTGGTGAATCCGATATATTTTTCAAAACAGATTTTCTTATTTTGTACCTGATTAGGTTGATATTACTCTCGTTAGATTCCTTGAAATCCTTTGAATTCAAATAATTCTCTACAAGACTTTCTGGCAATTCTTTACGTTTAATCTCCATAACTTGTCCTGCATGTTTTTTATCTGAATCAATCAATACCGAGTAGAAAAGCTGAACAAGAAGATAATATATTATATTTTTAGCTCCATTTTTAAAGAAATAAAGAGACTTATTTAATTCACTAATTAACGGTTTTATATCATCAGAAAACTGTATTTCTTTTTTATATGTTTCTAAATTATCAAATATCTTCTCAGGATGAGGAAGATAACCTTCAATCAATATTTTGTAATCATCAATTACTTGATTTTTATTTTTCCAAATATTTTCCAGTTGGTTGTTTATCTGCTTAAAACCAAACTTAAATAAATTTTCCAATCTTATATCATCTTCGATATCATCTAAATTCAAATGATGACGTTTTACAACAAAATAAGCAATTAGGGGCAAGAAATTATATGGTATTTCATTATCAGGAATTTTTATTTTTAGATATTCTTTTACTATTTCAAATACAAATAAAGCAGAAATTAATCCATGATATGTTAGAGGATCATTTTTTTCACGTCTCCCCTTCAATTTTTCTTGAAAATAAGTGGTATATTTCCCAAAATCGTGTGAAATGCCAATAAGATATGAGACGTCAGAAATAATTCCTTTATCGATTTCATCAAATTTTTTTGATTCAATTATTTTTTTACTTTTGTCCCCAACAATTCTCAAATGATCTTTAAGGATTATCTCAGGTTCTAAATGAGAATAAAATTCCATATTATCACTTACATAGACAATATATTTTCAGTCAGTTTACGACCATTTTCAATATAACTTACAGAATAACAAATGGTCTCATCTTTTAAATTTACTCTCATTGTATTTCCTTTAACCTCAAATACATACTCCTCAGGTTTTTTTGGAGTCCTATCATTTAAAAAACCTGTGGGCATCTTTTCTGTGATGTATTGAAGATTATTATCACTAAAATCCAGTTCCACTTCCTTCAACTTACTAACACAATTCAAATCTATCTTTTGTTCAAAACTTTTTGATAAATTGCCTTCGTCAATATAATCAATTGATGCTAAAAATTCAGTTAAACCCATATAAGGTGGATATACAAATCTCTGGTCATCCAATCGCTCTTTTAATTCACAATAGATACCTTTATAATTATGATAAAAATATATCCGATATTTTATATTGTCAAAATCTTCTGGAATTAGAATTTCTAAGGGTATTTGAGTGGGTTGGTTGAATAATATCTTCTTGCCATCTGTTTTTGTGTATTTGTAATTCACTGTCTGCATCATGCGTCTAATCTTTGTTCGCAAAGAAACAGCAACAAAACATTTATCACTACTAAATTTTTCATAGTATGTTTCTTCTTTATCCTTTGTATGTCTTTCACTTGGCAATCCCAAAAGTCCTGCAATTAATCCAGCAACAACTGTTTTTGGGGGAACTAAATAGCTTAAAGAAGAGGAATTAGTATAAAATTTCCTGAAATGCGCCATCGGTCCTTTGATATCAAAAATTAATACTTTTTCTGGATTCAAGTCGTTACTGGACATTTTTAGCATTCCGTAAAATTTTAAGATTTAGTCTTCAGTTTTGGTAACTGTACTATTGGTATTTTTACGTCTTTTATGTTTAATTTTCCATTCTTTTCATCCCAACCATTGACTCTTAGGTCATCATGCTTCCAGAAATGGATTTTGGAAATTTTATCCTTATAATTTCCTAATTTTACACATAGTTCTGTTAAGTCCAAATAATACTCTTCAGGGGATCTTAGCTTTGCAGTTTCATCAAAATCCAACTCTTTGCTATCTTTATCTGTTATCTTAACATATTTTCTTAAGTCGCCTAAGAAGAACCCAGATGTTGTATATTCGATTCGAATATACAGCATAGGATATTGCCCTGTTTTGCTTCTAGTGGTCGCTTCCAAAGGTATTGCAGTTATCATCGCATCATCGAACAGGTTGAGGTCTTCTTCAGTTAGGGTTGTGTGCTCTGCTCTTTTTGCACTAATTATACCGTGAAATGCAATTAAAGAGTAATCAACCCGAAAGTCTTTGCCCATTGCGCCTGAACCTTTTGTTGATTCCCCCTCCTCACTTATTTTTCCTGATTGAAAATGAGACGTTATCCCATTTGATTCCATAGGTCCAGTAACTTTGTTTAAAGAATAACCCCAGTTAAACTGAATAGGTCCAGTAAATGTAACATTTCCTTTCCCTTTTTTAAAAGTTACATCTGGAATTATTGCACCAAACATCCGCACATCAATAGCTTTATCTAAGAACTTTTCCTTCTGCTTATCATCTAATTCTATTTTACCAGTGTTGCTTACACCCAATATTGTAGCTAAACTTGTTTTAGCGTTCACAACAGCACCTTCACTTTTAGATACAAAAATTGAAACGTCTTTATAATAATCTCCCAAATAGTCCCTGATGTATCTCTTCAACCGTACATCTGATACCAGATTTCTGCTCCGATTGTAATCCATTCTCGGCTTATTTTCATCATCGGGATCACCATTGGGATTGCACATTCGCGCATCATAGACAAATAATATCTCGCTGTTACTGCCAATCGTTTTTATATCATTGCCCTCTACTTGAATTTCATTACTCATCTTATTCAACCTCCTTATCTACGACCATAATTTTCTTTAAAACCTCATTCACACCTTTATAATTTTTATCTTCACCATAAAACAAATTTCTAGCTTCACTCAAAAGTATTTCTTGCTTTGTAACATCTTTGCCGTTTTCTTTTGATATCTGAATCTCGCTCTCCGTTTGTTTTATCTTTTTTTCAGTAATTTTTACATATCTCTGCCAACCATTGTAGTTTGAGAATGCATAACCAGAGAGAACATAAAATACGTTTTCCTCATTGGATAGTTTCCAATGGGAAATATTGGCATCCATCAATAGCTTGAGAGTTGAGTATATATTATCTTCATTATATTGCAATTTATCATATTGTCTCAATTTCTCAAGCACATCATTAGATAATCTGACCAACTTCTCCGGTCCCATTCCCTGAAAGTTGATTTTATTTAATATAGGCTTCTTTTTGTGCCCCGCAGTACTTTGCTTATAGCCAATCTCTCCAATTAGATATCCAAGTGAAAACAAAGCCTTTTTGCACCCATCATTGTATATCTCAGTACCATTCCAATACTCCAGAATCTCCTTTGGAAGATGCTCCTCCACTTCAATATTAACGATATTATTTGTTTCATTCATATCTACACCGCCTAATATATCAAATTTCTTGAAAAATAACAGTAAAAAGTTCAATTGAAGGATTTTATTTGTAAATTCTTCTTTAACCCAAATATTATAGCCCTCTCTTTCATACTTGATAATTCTGATTACTTCGGTGAACTGATTAATTAAGAAATTATAATCTATCCTATTATCCGAAAAAACAGCATCTACAATATCAAGATATCTTGTAAATCCAGAAAAATCTCCTTTTTTAATAGGAATACATCCCCATATTCCCTTTAAATCCACTTTCAGATTCCTATTCCCGCCATAATTATTATCAACCAAATTTATGATCTCTTCTTCTTTCCTTCCGATAAAATCCAATCTGCTCGGTGGTACATCTTTGATTAACTTTCGAATCTTAAATTCACTACTTCCAGCAGGTTGATAATAAAACAGATAATTAATTATGAAGTTATTTTTCTCAGCCTCAAATTCTCTAAATATCTTTAGTTTTTCGTTGAATTGTTTAAGATTATCCAAGTTAGTAATTGAATTGGTAGATATAGTTACATAGTTTGAAAAATTATTCATATCCCAATTATCAACTTTATAGATGAAATGCGGAATTATGTATACATTCAAACCGATTTGAGTGCTCAGTTTATTTTTTATGAAATTCTCCGCAATCATTAGATATTGATAACATTCTTTGCATATATTGAAATTTTTTGTAAATTTCCCATCGAAATTTGATGAAAAACCAAGTTTATCGGTCATATAAAACTTGAATTTTAGATTTGTGGCATTGCTTGTTGTTGGTGTATTTTCCTTGCTGCAAACTGAACATACACCTTTTTGATAGTTCTCTTTATAATCACCATTTTCTATAAAAAGCGATTCAAGCTTTAAATCAAAAATCATATTTGTATATTCATCTATTCGACAAACAAGATTATTATTTATCTTGATTGTATAAAGAGATACTTCATCAGCACTCAATTTTATCAAAGAAAGTATATTCTTTTCTATTTCTTTAGTAAAATTTTTTGTAGCCTTCTTAACTTCCTCTTTTGTATTTGCAGATATTAGTTCATTTTCTACTTTTTTGATATTCTCTATAGTATCATAAGAAAAACTGAATTTATTAGGTTTGATATAGTAAATTGTCTCTGATTTTCCGTCTGAATACTCTTTTTTGCTAAAAAAATCATCTATGATATTTTCAACATCGATTTTGAGATTATCGCCTACCTTCTCATTCATTGATGGTAGAGATTTTGTGATAATATTATTGAGACCGTCGCTTGTTATATTCACTTGGGGTTTGTTTCCTTTAAAATTATCCACCCACAAATATTCTTTTCCAGAATCATTTCCACCTGCATTTACCTTTTCAGAATCAATTTCAATTTTATTATTGTTTGTATCGAAGTTGAGAATAACAACATGTTGTTTGAATGGTTTATCTTTATCTTTTTTATTTGGCTTTGTTTCTGTTAATTTCTGACAAATATTATCAAGGAAAATCTCTGTAGTTAAATTGCCTTCAACTGCATACTCTCCGATTCTTTTTATCGCCTCAATCATTCATCATCACCCGTATGCTCTTGCCCTCTTCCGCACCCTTATTTCCATGCCTCGATACCATCTTCACCCTTCCATATTTCGACCGCCATTCCACGAACGCCTCGCGCCCTTTCGCAGCGTTCGCAGCCTGATACTGATACTATCCAGATGACATATCTCCTTATATATGTTTGGAAAGCGATGTGAAAGTGTTCTTATGCCTTTTACAGTAGATTAATTTCCACAAAATGCTTCAAAGCATGCTGTTTTACAGATTTAAATTCGTAAAAATAGTTGCATTACCTGTAAACTTTCTTCCTGTTTTCAAACTTATGCAGGATCATAATATCGCCGCTTAGCTCATATAAAATCCGAAACGGTGGTATTCTAACACTACGAAGGGGAAAAAGCTCATATTTTAGTGGTTTTCCGATTTCCGGATTATCGATAATCTTCTGAATTAGTTTTTTTATCCTTTTTTGGATTTTCTTATCTCTTATCTTCTTTATATCTCCTTTAAACTCCTCGGTATAAATTAATTTCATGCCCAGACTTCATCAAGTTCATCAATCGTTTTCAGCTCATGTATTCTGCCTGCTTTTACATCATTTCTGGAGCTTTTTATCCCTTTCATCAGCTTTTCATCATTCAATATTTCGATCGTTTCTATCAAAGCTTCCAGTTCGTCTTTTAATTTCTTAAGATTATTAAAAGCATCAAAGCTTATTATCATCTTGTTTTGTGCAACGGTCTCTGGCATAAATATCGACTATCTTCAATCTGTCTGTTGATATATATAGACTAATGGTTCTTCAAGTGATGAAGACTCCAAGAACTTCTCTCCTTTTGCGCCCTCATTTCCATAATCCCGTCTCATCTTCACCCTTTTCATTATTCCGACCGCCGAACACCTGCGCCCTTTCGCAGCTGATACTATCCAAACGCCCCATCTCCTTATATATCTGTTGAAAGCGGTGTGAAAGTGTATTTTGCGTGGGATGGAGGCTCCGGTATCATGGGAAGGGCACACGGTTGACAGGGACATGAAGGATTGTCTCAGTTTTCAACATTGGCGATAATTCGTATTTACAACATCCTTAAATCTTAGAATAGCATTTTAAATCAACTATGGTAAGGAAAAAATCCACTAAAATAACTTTACCTGTAATTGTTGAAAAAGATGAAGATGGTTTTTACGTAGTAGAATGTCCACTCTTAAAAGGTTGTTATACCCAGGGAAAGACTCTTGATGAAGCTCTCATAAATATACGCGAAGTAATAGAAATGTGTCTTGAAGAAGAGAGCGATGATGAAATATCTGATATTGCAAATATCCAGGAATTCAGTTTCCATACGGTAGTAGTAGAAGCATGAAATTACCGGTCATATCTGGTAAAGATGCAGAAATATCAATTGATGATTTATACGATATTCTTTAAATTATTTCTAAAGTCATCGATAAATGCAATTTCATGCCCAGGCTTCATCAAGCTCATCAATATTTTTCAGCTCATGTAATCTTCCCGCTTCGAGATCATTCCTTGATCTTCTTATCCCTTTCATTAGCTTTTCATCATTCAATATTTCAATCGTTTCTATCAGAACCAGTTGAATTGCTTCTTTAATATTTTCGAGAGCTTCTTCTTTTGTATCTCCTTCACTTATTGCAGCAGGAAGTTCAAGACATTGGACGGTATACCCTCCCTCATCAGCTTCTTCGAGTTTTACCGTGAATTGCATGTTCGATAATTGGATTTGTAGTTATTAAAACTATAGTCGCCTCTTTGCTATAAAGCCAGGGAATATTCCGGAGGATATTTAAAAAAAATATGTGCAGGATCGGGATTTACCGCGACTCTATTTTCTCAAAAAAGGCTTCCTTTAATCCTTCCTCAACCACGGCATCATGGCGCGAAGCTCTTTTCCGACCTTCTCAACCTGATGCTCGTTCTCCTGTCTCTCCATAGCATTGAGGACCGGCCTGTTGGCTTTGCTTTCAAGAACGAATTCTTTTGCGAATTCACCGCTCTGGATTCTCCTTAGTGCCTCTTTCATTGCCAATTTTGACTGTTCATTGATGATCTTTGGACCGACGGTCAGGCCGCCATACTCGGCAGTGTTTGAGACATAATACCACATCTTGCTCAATCCGCCTTCATGAATTAGGTCAATTATGAGTTTCATTTCATGGAATGTTTCAAAATAAGCGATCTCAGGCTGGTATCCTGCTGCAACAAGTGTCTCGAATGCGGCTTTCATCAGACACGTCACTCCACCGCAAAGATCAACCTGCTCACCAAACAGATCGGTCTCGGTCTCTTCCTTGAATGTTGTTTCAAGCACGCCTGCTCTTGTTGCTCCAATTCCTTTTGCATAAGCCATGCCTGTGTCCCTTGCTTTTCCCGTTGCGTCCTGGTATATCGCAATGAGTGCGGGAACACCGTTTCCTTCTGTATATGTCCTGCGCACAAGGAAACCCGGACCTTTTGGTGCGACCATTATTACATCAACGTCCTTTGGCGGAACGATCTGGTTATAATGGATATTAAATCCGTGCGAGAAACATAATGTCTTGCCCTTCTTCATATTCGGGGCGATCTCAGAAGCATAAATGGCACCCTGTATTTCATCGGGTACGAGCATCTGGACGACATCAGCTTTTTTTGCTGCTTCAGACATTGTCATGACCGTCAAGCCATCGGCTTTTGCCTGGGCCCATGATTCCCCGTCTTGCCTGACACCAACAATTACATTAAGCCCGGAATCATGCAGGTTCTGCGCCTGCCCTGCTCCCTGGCTGCCATAACCAATAACTGCGATTGTCTTCTTTTTCAGTATTTTAAGATCTGCATCCTTGTCATAGTATATTTTAACCATAATAGATACCTTCTTTGGCTTTCATTACATTAATAAGGGATATAAATGTTTCATAATCACCTTTTTTGTTCACAACACAAAATAAATGCATCAAAACTGTAACGAAAAATATATAGATGTTCCAAATAATATAACCAATCAGGTGCCAAAATGAGTATTAAATTAGGATTTGTTGTTTCAGAATTCAACCGTGATCTTACTATCCAGATGGAAACGCTCGGAAAAGAACATGCGGCGTTCCTTGGCGCCACAGTTGAAAAAATATATTATGTGCCTGGAGTTTTTGACATGCCCCTTGCTGTAAAAAAAATGGCGCAGGATAAAACAATAGACGCAGTAGTAACTATTGGCTGCGTTATACAGGGAGCAACAAAACATGATGAAATCGTGATCCAGCATGCTTCAAGGAAAATCGCTGATCTTGCGCTTGAATTTTCAAAACCAATAACTCTGGGGATATCCGGTCCTGGAATGAGCAGGCTTGACGCTCATGAACGAGTGGAATATGGCAAAAGAGCGGTTGAAGCTGCTATTAAAATGGTAAAGATGCTAAAAGAGTAAAGCACAATACATTAAATTTGATAATAGTTCAATTTGAATCATTGGAATTATGATTCATTTATAGTCACCCAGCATAACATATAAACACTCCAAAATACATAGTTATACATTAGGGAGGACTGAAAACATGGAAGTTAAAATGCCGGTGAAAGAAATAATGACCAGGAATGTTGTAACCATAGATATCAAAAGTGATGTCCAGCAATTAGCAAAGAAAATGCTTACATATAAGGTTGGAAGCGTCATTGTCACCGACAGGAAACAGCCAGTCGGTATAGTTACGGAGCGGGATATTGTCAAAAAGATCGTTTCAAAGAATTTAAGACCGGATGATATTTCCATTAAAGAATTAATGACCACACCTCTTATTTCTATATCTTCGACAGATGACGTTACCGAAACGATGCATAAGATGGTGAAATTGGAGATACGGCGGTTGCCTGTAGTGGAAAATGGGAAACTGATTGGTATTATTACGGATATCGATCTCCTTGCTGTTTCGGCTGAAATGGGCAGCATATTCTCAGACCTGATCAAGATGCACAGGGAAAAAATATTTTCCATGGAGACAGAAGGACGGGTTTTTAAAGGTATTTGTGAGGATTGCGGATACATTTCAGATAACTTGTTAGAAGTAGAAGGAAAACTTCTCTGTGAGAGCTGCAGGGAAACACAGGATTAGAATAGCAGCTTGCAAAGGATTTTAAACAATTAACATATAACATAATTATACATGATAAAAGGAGTATGTTATGAAAGTTGAAGACGTAATGACCAAAAATCCTGTTTTTATACAGGATACGGATTTTATGACGCATGCGCGCCAGGTGATGCGGGACAGACATTACAGGACTCTGCCAGTGGTCAATGTAAAAAAGAGGGTAATAGGGGTACTGACAGAGAAAGAATTGTTGAATATATATTCCACCAAATCAAATGTAACTGTTGAAGGTTTCACATCAGAGTTCCCGTTCGTATATCCGGAGATGGACATGATGGAAGCTGCTAAATTAATGATGGATGCAGGCATGGGACGTGTTCCTGTCCTGAGGTCAGGACAGGATATGACACTTGCAGGGATACTAAGTGTTGTTGATATTTTCAGGAACCTTAAGGTTGATAAAATACCTCACAAAAAGATCCATGAAATAATGACAACAGATGTAAAAACCAGTTCCAACAAGGACCACATATCCAAAGTCTGGCTGAACATGAAAGAAACAGGCCTGTCAGGATTTCCTGTGTTGAAAAATGAAGAACTTGTGGGCATGGTAACACGGCGCAATATAATCAATGCCGGGTATGCCAGGATTGAAAGAGAAGATGACCAGGGAACGAAATCCACTATGTCGCCACCTGTTGAGAAGGTAATGAGCACTCCGGCATATACATTATCCCCTGAAGCAACGCTTGCGGAAGCAATACAGGCATTCATGAAACTTGACGTGGGGAGGATCTCAATAACAAATGACGGAAAACTTGTTGGCATAGTTGACAGGAACGATATAATTAAAGCATTCATCTAAAGGTGTTTTATGAATAAATCTGGCAATAATATAAGTATAGCAAAGCAGGGTCGAAAAGGGTATATGCGGAATATGGCGCCCATCGATTTCAAATCAAGGATATCGGAAAAAACCGGGGATATAATGAGTATAGCATCAAACGAGGTCATCACAATTCCCCCTACAATGCCTGTGATTGGGGCAGTAAAGACGATGCTGAATCACGGATTCCGGAGAATTCCTGTAGCGGATGCAGGGACGAATCACCTGAAAGGGATCATTACATCACAGGATATAGTGGATTTCCTTGGTGGCGGACAAAGGAATTTGATAGTTAAAAACAAATTCAAAGGCAATCTGCTTGCAGCTATCAATCGCAGCATCAGTGAAATCATGGAAACAAATGTCATCTCCCTTAATGTAAAAGATTCATTGAAAGATGCATTGGATACTATGATAAAAGAGAATATCGGAGGGATCCCTGTAACGGATGGAGATGGCACAGTGAAAGCTATCGTTTCCGAGAGGGATTTTGTTTTCCTATTATCCGGTATAGTTACAGGTAAAACAGTTGAAGGATACATGAGCAAGAAAATAGTCACAGCACCTTCTGATATGTCGGTAGGGGCAGCAGCCAAATCCATGATAAATAATGGTTTCAGGAGACTTCCGGTTCTTCGGGATGATGTACTTATCGGTATTATTACAGCATCGGATATTATGCGTTTCCTGGGAAGCGGTGATATGTTCGACCGGCTTGTTACCGGGAACGCCAGGGAAGTTTTCCAGGTTCCGGTCAGCACTCTTGTAAAAAGGGACATAATCTTTACGAAATCGGATGTTGATCTTGGAGAGGCTGCAAATGTGATGCTTGATAAGAATGTTGGCTCACTTCCTGTGCTTGAAGATGGTGAATTGAAAGGAATTATAACCGAACGTGATTTTGTCCGTGCAATTGCTGATTAAGAGGTTGTTATGAAAATAAAAGATATAATGAGCGCTCCTGTTTTCGTTGTATCGCCTGATGAAAATGTAGCGCGTGCAAGGAACCTGATGCTTCGTCATAAGATCGGAAGACTTGTAATTGTTGAAAATAACAAGCCCATAGGAATGGTGACAAAGAAAGATATCGTAAAGAGGCTCAACCAGGCCGAACCACAGTGGCGCAGGCGCCCGATCGATGATATACCTGTAAGAAAGGTAATGACCGAAAGCCTCATAACGATATTTCCGGATGCGACACCAAGGCAACTGGCCGAACTTATGACTGAGAATAATATCGGCGGGTTACCTGTAGTGAACAATAAAGATGAAGTCATAGGAATAGCCACAAAATGGGATCTGATCAAGTATTTCTCAAAATTGGATATTGATATAAAAGTCAAGGATCTGCAAATTGATCCGGCACTGACTGTCCACAGGCATCATACGATAAGCCATATAATACATGAACTCCAGGCAAATTTAGTAGACAGGGCAATTGTCCTTGAAGATAACGATATGCCTGTGGGTATAATAACCAATTCAAATCTAACCTTCACGGAAATGAGGGACAAAACCGGCGGCCTCCCGCAGAAAGAAATAAAAATGACACGAAAAGAGAGCTCTGCGGGGAGAAAACAGAACAGGTATATAAGCGAAGTACCCCTGGTCGCAGAAGATATAATGTCAAGCCCGATCATCAACGTGAATTATGAAGACCTTGCGACATATGCCGCGGGCCTGATGATTAAAGAAAGGATAAACGGGCTCTCAGTACTGGGAAATGGGGTCAAGGGAATATTGACAGGGGAGAACATAATAAAGACTATATTGACAATGTGAGGTGATACTATGAAAGTAAAAAACATAATGAGTGAACCAATCACTGTGCATAAATCAGATAAGATATCACATGCAATGGACCTGATGGATAAACATGATACACGAAGACTGCTGGTCATCAATGGAAGTGAGCCTGTTGGTGTTATCACGATGAGAAGCATTGCCAATAAACTCGGGACATGGAAGACTTCAAATCTTCCGGCATCATCGTTGCATGTTGCAGCTGCGACAACGGATACATTCACCGGGGTACTCCCTGATATGGGTATAGAAGATGCGATCGCATTGATGGACAGGAAAAATGGCATCCTGGTCGTTACTGATAATAGTAACATCCTGGGCTGGGTCACTCCTCATGAGATCCTGAAAAACGCAAAGGGTATAAAGGGATATGCTGCTGAGGTCATGAAAGAGCCGATTTCCATAAGTCCGGGCGACAGGGTTTCCCATGCAAGGCGTATCATGCTTGATAACGATATTGGGAGATTGCCTATCCTCGAAAACGGTGATATAGTAGGAATTATCACTGAGAGAGATGTCGCAAAAGCGATGATGAATTTCAGGGATCTTGTACCTGACAATCAGCAGGATGTGAGGATCCGGAATATGATCGTGGGTGATATTATGACCCGCAATGTAAAATCAGTCCGGACAAATACTCCTATAACTGAAGTAATATCAACTCTCCTTAATGAAAACATTGGCGGAGTGCCTGTGTTGAACCTGAGGGATGAAATGGTTGGCGTTATCAGCAGGCGAGAGATCATAAAGTATATGGCGGCAAAAGGATGAGACGGGATGTCTCAGAATTAACGAATAAACTTGATATTGAAAAGATATCCAGCCTGCTGGATATTCCCGAACATAGCATTACAGGGGCGCTGAAAAGAAAGACTTTACAGTATGTATATGGGAAACATGAATTATTCAGGTTCGATAAGCCTGTTTCCTCTGTTGAAGGAGGAACTGCGGTATTTTTTGAACCATTTGAGATCGTGCGGGGTTTTCCTAAAATATCGCGCACCTTGATGCTGTATCCTGCGCTCATTAAGCATTTTTCTTCCTGCAATAAAGTGGCGGTTGAAGAAAAAATGAACGGTTACAACGTCAGGGTAGCGCTAATCGGCGATAAACTTGTAGCACTTACGCGTGGCGGTTTTGTATGTCCTTATACAACGCAGAAGGCAAATGACCTGATCGGGCCGGATTTTTTTTATGAACATCCGGAACTTGTGCTATGCGGTGAAATGGTAGGACCGGACAGCCCTTATGTACCTAAAACATTTTATAACATAGAGTCCCTGGATTTTTTTGTATTTGATGTCAGGGAGAAGAATTCCGGAAATCCTATGCCTGTAATGGAAAGGCGAAAACTTATGGATGAATTCAGGATCAAGTCCGTTCATCTTTTCGGTGAATTTGAGGTTGGGAGAGCTCATGATGCAATTACGGATATCATAAAGGGTTTTGGTGATACATTGCGCGAAGGCGTTGTCATCAAAGACCCCCAAATGATCCTGCCTCCTGTCAAATACACAAGCTCGCTCAGTAATTGCGCCGACCTCAGATATGCATTTGAATTCTACAATGATTTTGGGCGGGATTTTTTCTTTGGAAGGGTGTGCAGGGAAGCATTCCAGTCAGTAGAATGGGATGAAGACGAGGAAAGTGCGAGGAAAAGATGCCAGGAACTTGGGGAAAGCATACTCCTGCCCATGATCTCCACAATTAAAAAGAAGAAAAATGGGGAACAGATCGCTGAAAATGTGCAACTGAGGGTGAAAAGCCTCAAAACCATTAAGGAATTCGAAGAGTTCCTTAAATTACTGGGTATAGATGCTGTTTTTGGGCAGCCTGAAATAATTGGGAATGAATATCTTGTCAGGATCAAAAAAATTCACCAGAGCACCAACGACAAGACAGAAATGATACTTGGCGGCCATATGTGGAGTTAATCGTTTGACTATCTTCCCCCTACTGAAAACTTCAGCCTCAGAGTGGACAACCCCGTTTTTTGTTATGGAATAAGGTTTGATGCCCCTTGAATGTTCAATACGTCTCATTTTTGAATTATATGGATTGATATTGTTGGTTTCTGAAGTCATGATCACAGTTATCCCGTGTTCCCTGATTTTTTCCGCAAAATTAAAAAGATGTTCGCGGCGCAAAGATTCAGACTCATACAACATTTCATACAATGTTATAGGTCAATAACGAGTCTTTTAACACTAAATGACTTAAAGAGTCTTGGCAGGTCATTTTCGACCCAGGTGGCTGCTACTTTGATATTCATGGTGCTTAAACGTATCAAAACCAATTTTTTATTCGTAATGTAGGGTTTCAGGTCCCAGCCGAAAATTGAAGCGGTCTTGACGATAGTGTCCTCGCTTTCCTCAAGTGAAAGGTAAACGCAGTTCTCACCTTTCAGGAGTCCTGCGTATATGAATTGCAGCGCAAAAGTGGATTTACCTGTACCGGGTGAACCGAGAACTGCAACAATGTTCTTTCGGGATTATTGATAAAGCGAAAAGTATATGAAATTATCAATATAATAATTATAATGATGGTTATTAAATGGTTGATAATTGTATATTATCAACTAAGTTTTCAAGGACAATATTTAAGGGTTGTATTGTTCATGTTGGAGCATTCATGAAATTAATTATTGGTCTGATCATCTTTTCTGTCCTGGTGGCCGGATGCATTTCCCCTGATGTTAAAACTGGCAACCCTATGCAGTATGAACTTCCAGGCATGGAAAATACTACTATTTTTTATCTGAATCTCTCTTCCACCCAGGTAATAGACAATGTCATTAACCAGACATCCGTTGATTACAGGATAGATGATAGCATCCAGACTTTCAGGAATCCTGTAGCAGTAGATTATCGGGGAAATAATGCCAGCTTAAATGTGACGATAAAGACAATTATGGGCAGAAATTATGCACATTTTAATTTCAGTACCAATTTTTCAGGGTTTGTGGCATATACTAAGCCAGGAGGGCAGGATTTTACCTATATTCCTGAAGGCAACAGGACAATACGTGTGGTTCTACCTGAAAATTTCACAGCCGGAACCATGTTCCTGGGATATATCCAGCCAGATCCGGATAACATTACACATGACGCACTGGGAAGAGAAGTCCTCATCTGGAATAACTCCGTAGCACCAAAGATCAGGGTAAGATATCACAACAGGGATACACCGGAACTTTTGTTATATATGTTTGGATTCCTTTTGATTTGCGCTGTTATTGTATGGTTCTATTATTACTTCAGTATCTCGGCTCTAAAGAGAAAACGCAAAATGCTGGAAAGAAATATCAAAAAATAATTTCATTCCTCTTGTTCTTCCGATTTGTCCCCTTTCTCCTTCCTGCTCTTCTTCTCGGCCTTTGCCCCTGCCTGCAAAGCGAACACATTCAAAAGGTCAGTCAATTTTTCATACTGCGCTGTCTCAATATGTGAATACCTCAACGGCTTCTTATGTTTTCGTGTATCTTTCTTGAGTTTCTTGTACAGGTCGTCAGAGCGCGATGTGAGTTTCTCATCCGTCGTCCCTTCGATGAGCATGACACCCGTTGCGCCGTATTCAAAAGCCGCGTTGACCACATCAGCATCAAGGATGTGGATGGAAGGAACGCTCACGAACCTGATAAGAGAGGAGTATTGTTTCCGGTTCACACCCGCAATATCGGCAGCAGCATATGCATACGGGTCGATGAAAACTATTACGCCCGGTGCTTCACCCAGGATTCCCTGGAGCTGCGCCTTTAACTGGCCGCGTGTGAAATTTCTTATCTCGATGCCTTTTATCGGGCAGGCGGGCACGCATATTCCGCAGCCGGTACAGGCCAGAGGCGATAGCACTGCTTTTCCTCCGTAAAGCGCAAGCGCATTATATGGGCAGGCTTTAACGCAGTCCCCGCATCCGTTGCACTCAAGTATCAGCGGCTTTTCAGGCGGTATAAGTATCATGCCTTTTCCGAGGAATTGCGAAACCTTATGGGCTGCGCTTATTCCTTCAGTAACAGAATCATGGATATCCTTGGGGCCAAGTACGCATCCTGCCGCGAATACGGACTGGTTTAAAGTATTTACAGGGTCAAGCTTGACATGCTTTTCCTCAATAAAACCGTCGTCGCCAAGAGAGACGCCAAGCTTATCAGCGATTTCTTTTGTGCCTGTCGAGGGGATTAAAGCAGGGCACAGCACGACCATATCAAAAATTTCGCGCCCTTTCCTGCCAAGATTGGTATCCTCGTACTGGATCATGAGAGTGCCATCTGTTTTGGGAATTATTTCCGCAACTTTCCCGCGCACGTAATTAACTCCTTTTTCCTGCGTGTGATGATAGAATTCCTCAAACCTTCTTCCTGCCGAGCGCATGTCGATGTAGAAAATCCAGGCCTCTGCATCCTCTTTCATCTTTTTCACAAGCTGCGCCTGCTTCTGCGAATAGATGCAGCACACTTTGGAACAATGTTTTCTCCCCTTTCCGGTAAAATCCCTGCTCCCTGCGCATAGTACGAAAGCGACCCTGTTGGGGAATGTCCCGTCAGCTTTCTGTAATCTCATTCCGGTCTTACTCTTCGCAGATAACATTTCCTCAAAATCAATAGCTGTGAGGATGTTTGGAGATGGATAATTATATTCTTCTATAAAGGATGGATCAATAGGTTCAAATCCGGTCGCGATCGCAACTGCGCCCACGGAAATCGTACTTGTTTCTTCTTTTGCTTCAAGATTGATCGCATCTCGCGGGCATACTTTAACGCATACGCCGCAATTCTTGCATTTTGACATATCGATCATATACGCCTGCGGGACAGCCTGGGCAAATGGAAGAAATATTGCGCCAGCCGGGCATTTCCTTGCGCATGCGCCGCAGTTTATACATTTCTTGATGTCCACATATCGCGGGCTGTGTTTCAGGGTAATGGAATAATCCCCCGGGCTTCCCTGAACATCTGCTACCTCGGCCTGCGTGAACATGGTGATCCGGGGATTATTATGAACCGCGACCATCTTTGGTGTAAGAATGCACTGGGAGCAGTCAAGCGTGGGGAACGTTTTGGAAAGGCCTATCATGTGACCTCCAAGATATGGCAGCTTCTCTATCAATATCACTTCATGGGAATCAGCAAGTTCAAGCGCTGTTGTTATTCCTGCGATCCCCCCGCCCACAACAAGCGTCCTGTTCACAAGTTCCTTTGTAAGTGGTGTTAACGGCTCGATTGACCCCATTCTGGCCGCAGCGCCTTTTATCAGGCCCAATACTTTTGAGTTCACGCTCTGCTTACTGTCCCTGTCATGAACCCAGCTTGCCTGTTCCCGTATATTTGTTATTTCAAGAAGATTCGGATTAAGTCCCGCTGTTTTTGCCATTCCCCTGAAAGTTTCAAGATGCAGTTTTGGCGAGCATGAACCTATTACAACACGGTCAACTTTTCCTTTCTCGATATCGTTTTTTATCTTATCCTGCCCGACGCTGCTGCAAAGGTAATCCTGAATATTAACGATTACGTTTTTATCTTCTTTGAGCTTATCCGCAACTGCCTGGAGGTCAACCACATCGCCGATATTACCTCCGCACCTGCAAAGGTACACGCCGATTCTGGGAGATTCTTTTTTTCCAGATTCTGTCATTGTTTGCCTCCGATTTTTGCGATCAATTTATCAGTTGGAACAAGATGCCGGGAAAGCCCCAGTTCCTTCGGGTCAAGACCCATGGCAAGTCCTATAAGCTGCGTGAAATAAATAATTGGCAGGTCGATCCTGATATCATATTTTGATTCCACTGCTTTTTGTTTTGCATCAAGCTGCAGGTGGCACATGGGGCATGTGACAACTATACAATCAGCGCCTGTTTCTTTTGCCATTACCAGTAATTCCTTTGCAAGATTGAGGGCAAGGCCTTCATCTGTTATCAGGATCGGGCCTCCACAGCATTTGGTCTTGTAATAATATTTTACAGGCTCGGCTCCAAGGCTCAAAATTAGATTATCAAGGGATTTTGGATTCTCAGGGCTGTCAAAATTGTTTTCCGGCCGTGTCAGGAGACAGCCATAATAAGGAACAGCCCTGATCTTAAGAGGTTTTTTAACCTGTTCCTGGAGTTTTGGCAATCCAAGATCTTTGACGATCACTTCAAGAAGATGTTTTGGTTTTGTGTTACCATCATATTTTTCGGTGAGCGCCTCATTGACTCTTGTTCTAAGGGCGCTGTCCTGGAGTGCATTTTGGGCACGCATAAGGTTTGAATAGCACAGGTTGCATGGAGTTGCCATATCAAGCCCTTTAGCGGATGCAAGTGTTCTTGCAGACAGCCCTGTCTTTACAGTTCTATCAGGGACATGCAAAGCGCCGCAGCAGTTCCAGTTCTTTACTTCTTCAAGTTCAATGCCAAGGCGGCCAAATACAGCTTCCACAGAAATGCGGTAGTCCACCGCAGTTCCATGCTGGGCGCAGCCTGGATAATAGGAATATTTCATTTTTTAGCCTCGACTTTCTCATTCTCATTTTCTTGCATTTTAGTTTCCTGAGGCTCTTTATCTTTATCTTTTTCTTTAATATCTTTGTTCTCTATTTTCTGTTCCCCGGATTTTTCTCCAAGTTTAAAAATAGCCTCCAGTTCCCTGGTATTTTCCATTCTGTCGATAGATAATGGCAATTTTCCTTTTGCCATCATTGCCAGTCCAAACGGGAGCTGCTTTATCATTCCCAGCTCTGTCATGCTGTATCTGGAGATGAGCAGGAATTCAGAAGCCCTGCCGTTATTCTTAATTACGCTTGAAAAAACATTATCGAACTTTGCATTTTTGTTTATAATTCCTTCAGCTATCGCTATTGGTTTTAACGTTTCCATAAGTTCAGTCGGATGAATTCCCCTCGGACACCTGACAGAGCATGAGAAGCATGCTGTGCATATCCATATCGTGTTGCTTGAAAGCACTTCCTTTTTCAAGCCAAGCTGAACCATTCGGACAAGCTGGCGCGGTGTATAGTCCATTTCGTGGCTGACAGGGCAGGAGCCCACGCATATTCCACATTGCATGCAGGTCGGGATTTTTTCTCCGACGTGGGTTTTTAAGACCTGATCCCTGAAAGTAGTGTCTCTTGATTCCGGAAGTATTGGTTCCTTTTTCATATATTGCTCCCTTAGGGGAAGTCAGATGAAGAGCTGATGATATTTAAATATTATCCAGGGTTCTGTCAAGTTGTCGGTTGTTCGGGAAGGCTGTCAAGAGCCGGTTGATCAAAGGCACTGGTGGATAATATATTTCCTGAGTTGCCCAAAATACAAACCCATATCTATTTTGCTGATATTTTTGTCTTGAAGATGGCATCACAAAAAGAAAGAAAAATCTCAAATCTTAAAAAAGCGCTTGATAAAGCCCTGGCAATAGATGAAAAAAAGATCGCTGGCCAGATAAAAGCAACAGGTTTCCTGTGTAAGAAATGCGCCCAGTGCTGCAGGGCTGAATTTGGCGATAATACTGTGATGATTTTTCCGTCGGAAATAAATTGCATTTGTGAAAAAACAGGACTTTCCCGTGATGATTTTGTAATACCAACACCTTCAGGGGACAGGGATCCGGAAGGCAATATCCATACCTTTGAATGGGTCCTGAAAAAAAATGGCGATTGCATTTTCCTGGAAAATAACCAGTGTGAAATATACGAATGCAGACCTTACATATGCAGGACATATCCGTTTTTTCTTCTTGATGGGAAGCTTGAGATTTCAGAATGCATGGGAATTGGAGGCAATATCAATGATGAAGAGAGCCTGATTCTGGCAGTGCTTCTTAAACAAAGATATATTATAGAAATAAGAGAGGCGATCACTCTTCTTGAAAGGTTCAATGGATTCATTCCAGGCGGCAGAGGCAATGTGTGCGTGCATGACAGCGAAGGCGAACACTGGTTAGTGACTAATCCGGATCAGGCTAATTGAAAGTAGTTTAACTAATCTAAGATTAGGCTAATTTAGAATAGACTACTTCAACTTAAAACCATATACTGACATTACCATTATAAACATTAAACTAAATATGACGTGATATGAAATTGCTCGCTTTATCAGACCTTCACGGCGATTATTCACATGTAGAATCTATTCTTGATAAGGCAGACGATATCGATGCTGTCCTGATAGCAGGTGATATAACCGATTTCGGGCCAGATGAAAAGGCGCTTGAGTTACTGGGAATGTGCAAGTTTCCTGTACTTGCAGTGCCTGGAAATTGTGATAATCCCTCATTTCTCAAGATACTTGATGAGAATGAGAATACCATTAATCTGCATAATTCATCCCATACAATTGGGGATTTGACATTTATCGGGCTTGGCGGCTCAAACCCGACTCCTTTTAACACGCCATTTGAGCTATCAGAAAAAAAGATCGGTGAATATGTAGGAACATTATTGGGAAGATCAAAAGGAAGACTCATTTTATTATCCCATGCCCCCCCGAAAAATACTACAGACAAATTACCGCATGGGAACGTCGGAAGTGCTGCACTTGAAAGAGATCTGAAAAGATTTGACCTCATCGTTTGCGGGCATATCCATGAAGCGAGGGGAATTGTACGTGTTAATAGTACCCAGGTAGTGAATCCGGGCATGGCATCAAAGGGACAGGGGGCTGTAATTACGATAGGTGAAAAAATAAATATAGAATTAATTGATGCATAATGATCAAAATAGCAATATCAGGTAAAGGCGGCGTAGGGAAAACAACACTCGCAGGCACACTGGCGCGGCTTTTTGCAAGAAAAGGATATGATGTTCTTGCAATAGACGCAGATCCCAGCATGAACCTTGCCTCTGCGCTTGGAATAAAAAATCCGCCAAGACCCCTTACAGAATATAAAGAATTGATCGATGAAAGAGCTGGCGACCCTGCAGGAGTTTTCAAGCTGAACCCAAAAGTGGATGATATTGTCGATAAATTCGGGGTAACAGGGCCTGATAATGTGAAATTGCTGGTAATGGGTACAGTTGAAAGAGGCGGCAGCGGATGCATGTGCCCCGCAAGTTCTTTCCTTAAAGCCCTTATGCGCCATGTGATCCTTAAATTGAACAGCGTCGTGATACTTGATATGGAAGCAGGTGTAGAACACCTGGGGCGCAGCACTACAAAAGGAATAGACTATATGATAATTGTCGTGGAGCCCGGCGCACGGTCAATCGAAACAGCAGGGAGGATCGCAGAACTCGGGCGCCAGATCGGGATAGACAAATTTGGCATTGTCATAAATAAGGCGGGTGATGAAGTGCTGGATATCGAAGAAAAATTAAAAGTCTTTGATTTACCTGTTATTGGCTCGATCCCCTTTGATAATGATCTTGTCAAGGCTGACCTTGATAACATTTCGCCCATCGAAAGAAATGGCGCAGCAATTTCTTCGATAACAACGATCTTTGAAAAATTATCTAATAAAATGGAGTGAGGAGCATAAAAAAACCTGAATTGATTCCAAGCGGATGCGCATCCCTTGATGAAATGCTGGGTGGCGGTTTTGAAACCGGGATCGTCACACAGATCTACGGGGGCTCAGGCACAGGAAAGACCAATATCTGCATACAGCTAGCAGTAGAATGCGTCAGGAGCGGGAAAAAAGTCATATTCATAGATACCGAAGGCTTCTCAGCCGAGCGGTTCAAACAGATAGCTGGCGAGGATGCGAAAAAAATCGCTGGAGAGATAATCATATACGAACCCGTAAGCTTTGAGCAGCAGTATTCAGCAATTACCGACATCGAGAAGCTCATGAATGAGAAGATCGGTTTGATAATTCTCGACTCTGCAGCCCTTTTTTACAGGCTGGGGCTCACGCAGGATGAGACGGGTGAAGAGAACGTGGCAATAAGGCGTGAACTTGTGAACCAGATAGGAATACTTCACGGGATCGCAAGAAAATATGGCGTGGCAGTCGTGATCACAAACCAGGTTTATAAAGATGTGGCAACAGGAGAACTATGCCCTGTCGGGGGAAATGCATTTGAACATCTTTCAAAAACGATTATTTTATTAGATAAGACCGGACCTTCAAAACGAAGAGCAACTTTGCGTAAACACAGGTCAAAAAGCGAAGGAGGTTTTTGTGAATTCATGCTTACCGATAAAGGCGCGAAATAGCAGGATGAAATCCAGCTAAAAAAAATCAAGGGATAGAATGCAGTGATTTTCCGGGAAATCTGGTTGGAGTTGTTAAAATCATTTTTACAATGTCCCTGTGGCTCTCCTTGAGGGAATAGCAGCGATGTTCCCTTTTCAAATAAATACGCAGGATACCAAGCCTTGTATGCATCTGCCCGACCATAGCAGAGACACCTCTGTAATTAACTTCAAATCCCTGTTTTTTAAGGTAATCATAAACTTCACAGGTTGTATAATTCCTGGTCTGCAAGAACAGGTTTAGAAGAGATTTCCTTATGCCTACTTTATCCCTGACAAGAAATTTCAATAACCTTGTTTTCACACCTTCTTCTACATTATTTGTTATAGCATCACCTAGAATAGGTATGTACGGATTGTTTCTTAAACCTGCTGGTTTAATTTTGGAAAAACATGATTATGATTTTAATTTTATTTTCTCCCCTTTAAGTATTTTATATAGTTTTTGTAAGAAATCTTTTACTTTGAAAACTAATGTTTTCGGCTGGTCCGCAGCAGAAGGTGTGGCAGCAGTTGTAGCATCCTTAACAACAGGTGCAGATTCTCTTAAAAGGTACCATGTCAGGACTTTATGATATGATATGACCCCGATAAAAGCAGACCATATAAGGAGCAGGATGTGCAGATTAAATACCTGTATCCCTGAATATGAAAATTGCATTATTGAAACGAATCTCGCCGCCTCATCCGGAAGGATGAAAACAAAAACCACAGGAATAAGTATCATGATCAAAGCGGAAAGTAAAGGCGATACAAACACCAGAATTCCAAGAATCAGGAGTGAGTATATGAAAAAAAGCAATATTGAAAAGATATCCATTAATTCGACCTCGTCTTAATTTTTGTTATTAAATAAGCTGTGAATGCAATACTTCCGATTATTCCGGATATCACAAGAAATGACAATATCATAAATGCTATCATTTCATACCGACCTGCACTTATATGTATTGTACCTGAGTTATCGACTCTTGTTGGTCCTGGGATTTCATTGTTTTGTATGGCGTTTGATTGCGCCTGCCTGACAGTTCCCCGGATATCCCGATACGTTGCAAAAGCTTCCGGAAGAGATACAACATCGCCTTTCAATGAATACTTGAAATTTGCGCTCTTTCCGGCATCCACAAAACCCGACCATGTTGTTGAGCCGCCCTCCAGAGGAAAACCATCAGGTATTTTATCATCCACCGTAACAATTGCAGGCCTGTCTCCACTATTGATAATTTCCAGTTCCACATCTGTCAGGCCCTCGTTGTTCAAAGCCTTCTTGACCAGGTTTATATAAGGCATATGAACGGTCATCTTAACATTCTTTGATGTGCTCTTCTCTTTGTCCCATTGCACTGTGGCGCTGGTAAGCTGATATACCCCGGGTTTTACGGGAGCGATATAATATGATACGTTTGCTGATTTCTTTGGCCCCACTTCGATATGCCAATCCCTCTGGTTTTCTAAGGTGTCATCGGTTACATTATCATGGATGTGTACGAACGTCCTGTTTGATCCGGAATTATATACAAATAATTCAACCAGGACTTTTTCATCATCAGTTTCTTCAGGAACGCGTTTTATAATGGATACATAAGGAGCAACAGATACTTCCCTGCTTGCTGTGGATATGTAGGCATTATTGAAGTAATCTCGCCCTTCTACTTTTGCATTAATGGTGAGCGCTGAATCAGGAGGCATCTTATTTATTTGGGATTTGAAGGATTTTGTGCCATTAATATTAACTCCGGTAAAAAGATCCGGCTTGAATGTTACTGGATTTTTGCTATCAAGACTCAAACCTGCAATGTTAAGAGTTTCATCAGTCGTAATGTTTATTAATACGGAAATGTTCTCATCGGAAAAATATTCATCTTTATCAGTAATTATCTTTGCTTTGATTGTCGGGATCTTATATTTGAAAAATTCAATATCTATAAAGCCAGTTCTATTTATGTCCATGACCACTATTCGCAAGTTATCATAATTTTTTGAACCATTTTTTGTAAAAACGTCTGTACTAACAGTTTTTTTGTTTGATACTGTAAGATTTGCTGAATCTTTACCAATGGCCTCAATTCCTATGGAATAATCTTCAAATGAATATGTATCTCCCCATTTTAAGACCGTTCTTTCTGAAGGTATCCAGATATCTTTGTTTTCAAGACGGCTAAAGGCGATCCATGAATCGTCCCCGATTATCCCCAAAAGAGTTATTCCTATATCATCATATTTCTTAAATTCATTTACTTGAAATTCTTTTGTTTCTATTAATCCCCTGTCTTTATAAACAATTAATGTTGAGTTCGTATTATTCAAAGCAGTGACTTTCAGATGGTAATTTTCAAAATCCATAGATTCATCGATCTTAATAAAACCCGAGGATTTTGCGCTCCAGACTTTTTCGGTTGCGCCAAGAGAGGCAACAGGAAGAAAACCTATTATTATGAAACATATTACAATTCTTATGTTCATTATACTTTAGATTGAATTCAATTGGTTTAAACTTTTCTTTTATTTAAATGTATATTATTTCTTTATTGGCAGGAGCAAATGATTTCACACCAAGTTCTTCGTTGACCCAATGTGCGAACCCTTCAGTGTTATCACCATGTACTGCGATAACGGTTTCCGTACCCCTGTCGCAGAAGCTCTTTACAACATCTTTTAATTGCGCATCCCCGCAATGTGCTGAAAAATCATACAGCTCAAGCTTGCAATTAAGCCTGACAGTGCGTTTTCCATTTTCTATGTACCCGCTTTCAAGCGCCCTTCTGCCATTCGTATCTTCTGCCTGGTAACCAGTAAGATGGATCTTGGATTTGGGATCATCGAAAATCTCATCTATATAATATAAAACCGGTCCCCCGTTTAACATTCCGGCGCTTGTAACGATTATGGAAGGTTCATTTATTATAGCTTCCCTGTCTTCCCGTTTTACGATATTTGTGCTGACGAATGCGTTTTCAAGTTTCTTTATATCAGGTACATTTTCAGGCGACTTCCTTATCAGGTTAAAGACATCAACTCCCATGCCGTCAACATACGCATGAAGCCCGTGTTTTTTAAGCATCAGCATGATCTCCTGCGTCCTTCCAATTCCAAAAGCCGGGATTATTGCTCTTCCTCCGCTTTCAATTGTTTCCCTTATTGATGCGATGAACCGTTCCTCAAGTATTTTCCTGGGAGTATGATCCCTCCCGAAATATGTACTTTCAATAAGTAGTATATCGCTATCCGGAAGCTCCGTATCTGCGCCAGTCTGGA
The DNA here is from genome assembly GCA_902384525.1 of uncultured archaeon. Taxonomy (GTDB): domain Archaea; phylum Halobacteriota; class Methanosarcinia; order Methanosarcinales; family Methanoperedenaceae; genus Methanoperedens. The sequence continues at coordinate 45,265 of CABMCA010000054.1, read as the reverse complement.
GTTCTGTCCTGATCGTGTTCATATCCCCGGTATAAAACAGTGTCTGTTTATCTTTTTCAAGATGTACCATGGAAGTACCCGGAATATGGCCTGCATCGTAAAAACATACAGAATACCCATTTGTATTGAATTCTTTTTTGTATCCTATTGGCCTGACCCTTCGTTCGAATTCCTGGATCTCTTCATGATAATAAGGGATAATATGACCTTTTTTTCCCGCGATCTTAAGAGTATCCCTTGCCAGAAGCCCTGATAATTTTGCAGTAAGGGATGTGCAATATACTTCAGGCCCAAGATCCATGAGATTCGGGGCAAGTCCGCAATGGTCAAGATGGCCATGGGAAATTATCATGGTTTTCGGACGAAGACCATTTGAAGGGTATGACGGCGGATCTGTGGGTTTAATCCCGTAATCAAGAAGAAGCTCTTCATTTAACAGGATAGCAGATCGTCCAACTTCTCTTGCTCCTCCAAGGAATCGTATGTCTATGTTATCGCCTCATTAACGTTCTCGCTTCAATTCTATTTTTAGAGATATTATAGTCTTTTGTTTTGAAGATGGGTTTGATATTACAAGTTTGCTCTTAATACTTTCCCGTGATTATCTATCTCCCCATTCCTGATACGAGTGCTGGATATCGGTAAACCATCTTCGGCAAGAACATAATCAACAAGAACGATCTTTAATGGTTTCATGTTTTTTTCACTGCGTATCCTGTTTATCTTAAGTCCGGTAGGATGCGTTTCAGGAGATACCACAAGATAATCAAAATCCTCAATTATTGTCGGGCCATAGGGATCATCAAGCTTTATAATCCTGGGGACAACGCCCTGGTCATGGACAAAATTCAACACTTCATTATAGCGCGACCGGTAATCATCGACTTCATGGTTCTTGTTTTTCGCCATTTCGTCTGATGTTAACCCTATCAGCACCTCACCATCTCTTCCTAATTTAACGGCTTTCATCAAGAGTGCCTTGTGCCCGTCATGCAAAGGGTCAAAAGTTCCTCCAACAGCTACTTGCGGCATATACTCAGAATTGTAAAATCAAACGATAAGAGTATCTTTTAATATCTCTTGTGCGATTTTAGGGGAATATGACAGAAGAGACAATACACTGGGCAGATGTTATAGCGCAAAATCTGCTTTCGCGTGGAAAAAAGCATACTGTGGCCTCAGGAATTACTCCTTCAGGCCCAATTCATATAGGGAACATGAGAGAAGTCGTAACTGCGGATGCGGTTTACAAAGCGCTTCTGGATAAGGGCGCAGATGTACGCCTGATCTATATCGCTGACACTTTTGATCCACTTCGAAAAGTGTATCCATTCCTTTCAAAGGATTATGAAGCCCATGTGGGAAAACCGCTTTCTGAAATCCCATGTCCGTGCGGGGGACACAAGAGCTATGCAGAGCATTTCCTTTTACCCTTTATTGAAGCACTGCACACTCTTGGCATAAAACCTGAGGTTTACAGGGCGGATGTGCTTTATAAAGAGGGAAAATACATTGAATCCATTAAGAAAGCACTCACCGACAGGGACGCAATCGCGCGGATAATGTCAGAAGTTGCAGGCCGTGAACTTGAACCTGACTGGAGCCCGTATAATACGATATGCAAAGAATGCGGGCGGTTGAGTACTACGAAAGTCACAGGTTTCGATGCAGAGAAAGAAACTATTGATTATGTTTGCAAATGCGGCTCGGCCGGGACAGTTTCCATGAAAGGCGGGGGAAAACTCAACTGGCGCGTTGACTGGCCTGCGCGGTGGCCGATATTTGGCACAACTGTTGAACCATTTGGCAAAGATCATGCCACAGCCGGGGGTTCTTACGATACGGGGAAACGTATCGCCCGCGAAATATACGATTACGAACCTCCCTACCCGATAGTATATGAGTGGATAATGCTAAAAGGCAAAGGTGCAATGCATTCATCTACCGGTCTTGCGATATCCATTAATGATATGCTTGAAATAGTGCCGCCTGAAGTCCTTCGTTACCTTATTATCAGGCAGAAACCCGAAAAACACATTGAATTTGACCCGGGTCTTTCCTTCCTTAATCTTATTGACGAGTATGACCAGGTAGAAGGCGATAAAAGGGCATACCAGCTTTCAAGGACAGAAGGGACAAAACCCTCAAAAATTCCTTTCAGGCACATGGTTACCGCAGTGCAGATCGCTGATGACAGGGGTTTTGATTATCTTCTTACTGTTCTGAAACGAACAGATTACGATACATCTGATGCAGAAGCGATCAGGCAAAGAGCAAATAATGCAAGGAACTGGCTTGCCAAATATGCTCCCCTGTTTGTTAAGTTCAAAGTCCAGGAGACAATTCCTCCTCAGGTAAAAAGTTTCACAAAAGAACAGAAGCTTGCGCTTGCAATTCTTGCCGACGAACTGGAGCATGGGATGTCAGGCCAGGAGATTCATGATAACTTATATAAGATTGCCGAGGAAACAGGTCTTGACGGAAAACAGGTTTTTGAGACTGTATATCTGGCACTTCTTGGTTTGAAGTCCGGACCCCGGGCAGGGCATTTCCTTGCGTCCCTGGAGAAGGATTTCGTTGTAAAGAGATTTAAAGAGGCAAGTTTGTAAAAAACATAATTATAATACTAATTATTTGTATGTTCGCAATTTCACGAACATAGCCTTTAAGTACTATGTAAGATTTATTATCTCTGAGGTTGTAGAATTATTATAAATAATTTTACTAATAATATGACAGAAGGAAGGAAAATTTCACGGCCAATAAATTGGATAATAATATTTGTTGTATTATTATATTTTGTCAGTGTTGCGAGCGCCTATGATGGGCTCGAATGGAAAAACGGAACATCCGGAACATTGAAACGGAATGAAGTAATTTCGTTTGGGGACTATTCGGTAAAGGTTATAGCTTTTAGCGCTCCTGTAGAATCAGAGAAGTATAAAGAGGTACCAATTGAACCAGTCGAACCTTTTGTGGAATTAAATATTTCCAAAAATGGTAGTTTTATAAATGGAACGTTTCTCGCACAAGGCGACTCATTTATCTCTGATGATAGCGAATTTAAGGTTGAAGTCGTAAAACTTCCTTCAGGTTCATCCAAAGATTGGTTATATGAAAGTTACAAACCATGGGCTACATTACAATTAAGCCAGAGAGGAAAACCACAATTAGAATTATCAATAAAAACTGATGATGAGTATGTATCTGGCCCAAATACTGAGATCAATGCAGTGATCGTATTGAGAAATACCGGAACAGCCGCTATAAATGATATTGATCTGGACTTAGGTACAGAACTTCCTATATTGAGAGGGTATTTAAAATATCATTATGAGACGCTCATGAAAGGACAGGAGATCAGTGAGGCCGTTACTTTTTCAACACCAGCTGTTACGGATATAAAAAAATTTAATATGTTTGTGAACTCCAGCGGAGTTGATATCAAGGATATTTCTTATAAAGCGACACAACTTAAAACGATCCTGATCGCACCACCACTCCAGCAAGCCCCTTCCCTGACTAAGAATACGAATGCGAAGGCTTATTTAAAAGACTTGATCATGGTATCCATTTCTTTTAAGAACAATGCTGATTATGAACTTAAAAACGTCAGCATCGTGGATACTGTTCCAAAAGGAGTCAAGCAATTGAGCAATAACACACTCCACTGGGTTGTCAATGTCGGTCCGAACCAGGAATGGTATTTCCGCTATCTTTTGAAACCAACGGGAGCCGGAAATGTTATATTCCCTCCCACTACCGCAGAATTTGACATGAAGAATGAATACTACATGATCCAGTCAAATAAACCAGAGACTGTAATATATGGGCCAAGGATTGAACTGATTAAACAGGCAGATAAATCAGAAATCAATCCTGGTGGTGATGAAGTGACCGTTAGAGTCATCGCTAAAAATAGCGGAACCACCCCTACAATGGTCACCATCAAAGACAATTTACCGCCGGATACTAAGCTCATAAGCGGTACTACAACCCTTGAAGAGTATCTTGAAGCAGGAAAAGAATCAAGTTTAAGTTATACTCTCAGTTCAAATTCCGCAGAACCTATTGAATTACCCCCGGCTAAAGCAGAATATTTTGAATTAGGCTCCCAGGGTTCAAAATTAACTACGATGAGTGAAAAACTCCTTCTAAGCATCAGGCCGCCGCCAACCCCTGAGCCAACTCCAGAACCCACGCCTGATCCAGCTTTCGAAACAACAGTTAATTCTACGGGAGGGCCCACTGACCAGCAGTCTGGATATGCAGTTAATCCCGGAAAAGAGCCTGAACAACCCATTATTGTAGAACCCACACCAACATTTGATGACGCGAATTCTGTTTTGAACCTTCTTATGGAGTGCGGTAACAATAGCGGTACTGTTCCACGAATTAATATGACAACTGATGTTTGCGCCCTTGTTGGAAATAATCCTTAGCAGACTTCGATATCGAGAACTAAACGGAATTAGAGATTCCTTCTATTTTCTTTTGTATCAGTTGTTTTAATTCTCCAAGATTTCCTTTTTTTGCGCTTACAGGAACGATCTTATCCAGCCACTGTCTCCAGGGAGGCGACATGCTTAGCCGTTGTGCTACCCCATCAAGCGCTAAATCCCGATCTTTCACTTTATCCATTTTGTTAGCAGCTATTATCACATCTATGTCCAGTTCATTGAAGAACTCGAAAAGCTCAACTTCCACAGGTATTTCATTTCTCCGGGTCCACCTGTCCACAATTTCTACAAATGATGTAGTATTTATGACCATAACTGCAAGTAGAATATTTGATGCATTATCTTCAATATAATGAACAATATTATCCTTTATCGCTTCCTGGCCTTTCCTGGTTACTTTGCTCATGTATCCGAACCCCGGCATATCGGTAATTTGAATATTCTGGTAAGGTAAATGGAGGGGCTTTCTTGTTACGCCTGGAAGTTTTCCTACCGGGACTTTCTTTCCGGTAAGCGCCCTGATCAGAGTGGATTTACCAACATTGGATCGTCCTACAAAAATTATCTCTTTCATGTAACAACTGCATTCATTAAAGTCATATAAAAATGCTTCCAGCTGGTTCCAGGGTATTTGCGCCCCTGTAAGAATGAATCTACGTCTTGATCATCTGTGCCTGAAAACTGCAGCGAACATCAATACAATGATCCCAAACATGATATCGAACCCTGGAGTGATGGGAGTAGGGGTTGGTTCTGAGACTATTGGTGATGAGGTTGCCTGTGTCTGGATAGTTTCTCCTGATTTCATCTGAACATTTGGGGTTAGAGTTGGAATGGATGGATTTATCGATCTATTCATTGCTGGATCAATCACCGTGATGATAGGACGTCCGGATTTTACAGACGAGCGTGTCATTCCTCTGTATTCTACGCCAGTGTAATTAGCTATAGCCGCAGGTAGTTCAATATTTTCTATGGTATTAACTCTGATTATATAGCTAAATCCTATTGGAGTATTTAACTCCAGGAATGTCGAATCAAGAGAAGTTGAACCGCTGACAAGGCTTACATTGTCTGGAAGAAAATCTTTAACTTCCATACGCGTTGCAATATTTCCTATATTCTGAATGCTCACCGTCACTGTTACATCGTCACTGATGTTTATAATTTGTTTATCTATAGTTTTGTTAATTATTATTTTTGGCCCATTTACAATAACTGTAGAGGCATTCGAAGAAATATTGTATTGTTTATTATTGGCTTTGAACTGGGCATTAACTTCCGGAAATATAAATCCATTGATGCTTGTTTCCAGAGGTTTGATGGAATACCCTATGTCCTTCCACTCCCCCGGTTTAATTACAGGTATATCCCAGGTCAATGATGTATTTGGTTTTAATTCAAAATTTGGGTTTATGCTATCTGTTATGATAATATCTGTCATATCCATTGCGCCATTATTTGCAATATTTAACCTGACCATTAACATGTCATTGAGATATATGCGGCTCTTGCTGAAGGCTTTGCTTACTGAATAATAATTCTGTTTTGGAGAGACTGTAATAGAAACCGATCCATTTGAGTTGTATTCGAGATTTTTTACATCGAAGCTCTTTGTATCTGCACTCAAATTATAGGTTTTCTGATCCACTACATCAGGAACAAGGAATATGACTTCATAACTTTTACTCTCACCTTTTTTCAATTCAAGATATAATTGGTGGAGCTGCCCTGTACCTCCTCCCCTGAGAACCAGTTTATCTGGATTAAGGAGAACATCCACATTCTTAGCAATAGCATCACCATTATTTTTTATATTGACTTTAGCTGTTATCATCTGATCACTGCTTGAAGTATATGATGCTTTTTCTGTTGTAACATTTACATCAAGTTTAGGCTTTCCTCTTAATGAAATCGCAACCTTTGCCCATGGGTTATAGTATTCCTGTACCCATTCCTTTGAATTTCCCGGAAGAAAACCCGTTGCTGAAATCCTGAATTCATAATCGGGATCTAATTCTGGCCCACTTTGCACGGTCAAGAGAGCTTCTTTAAGGAAATTGCCATCCTTATATACCTCAAGATATACCATCGGATCAACCGAAGTTTCCGGAATTATATCTCCGTTAAAATTCTTAAATCCTTTAACAGGAGATGGAAATTGTACTGCTTTTACCATGTATGGTCCATTGGTGAGAGTATTTCCTTTGTAAAGAGTACCTTCTACCGCAGGTGCCCACTCAATTTCATCTGTTATGAAAGCTGCTACCGGAAAAGAGCTGGCAAAACACAGGATTATTAATAGAACAACGAATTTCTTCATACTCTTCATATTATAATCATTATGATGAATTTGGAATAAATAGTTTACTGTACCAAATTATAACAATTTTATGATGCAAAGATATATATTGATGAATAACCAAATCAGTATTAATCGGTTGGCTTATATATGGCAACTATTAGATAAAATGAGTTATCTAAGGCTGTTTTTTTTAGGTTAATTGGTTTAAAATATAAAGGAAAGAAATAAATGGAATATGATAGAAGAGGCGGTTCAAGTGGTGGAGGCAGAGGCTTCAGACCCAGCGGACCAAGAGAAATGCATAAAGCAACATGTGCAGACTGCAAGCAGGAAACTGAAGTACCCTTTGTGCCATCGGGCGACAGACCGGTATATTGCAGGGAATGTTACCAGAAACACAAGCCAGCAAGATATTAAACTATTTTTTTTATAATAGTTAAATTAAAAGGTGAATTAAATGGACAATGATAGAAGAGGCGGTTCACGCGGAGGGGGAGGCAGAGGCTTCAGACCCAGCGGACCAAGAGAAATGCATAAAGCAACATGTGCAGACTGCAAGCAGGAAACTGAAGTACCTTTTGTGCCATCAGGCGACAGACCGGTATATTGCAGGGAATGCTACCAGAAACACAAGCCAGCAAGATATTAAGTATTAAATAACTATTTTTAGTTGGAGGGTTTTTTAATAACCCTCATTTTTTCAATTATTTATTTTCGTATCCGTGCATGCTCAGACAAGGTCAACTGTTATAGTCCCTCCATCAAGTACATCCTTTTCAGCAACATCAATCTGCTTTGTGACATTACCTGCTGTCAAGGAATAAGGACCCACAGGCCCTGTGTCAAACCGCGTCTCACCCGGGATCGGGCCAAGCGTTGAATAAGGAACGATGAATACATAAATTCCATTTGAATCGGCCACCTGTTTGTATTGGATCGTTCTTCCGATATTCGTTTTTATCGTATTGTTCAGCGTGACATTGGTACCAGGCGGAGCACTTCCAGTGATCCTTGCTCCTTTTACATATTCGAATACTTTTGCATATCCTGAATATTCAACTGGTATATCTGATTTATAAACAAAGTTGTACCAGTATTTACCTGTACATATTTGTGAATTACAGACTGGTGTAATTTGGTTACCCTGATTATATACTCCTACTTCTAAATACCCTCCTTGTGTATTAGGATTGGGTTGAGATTCATGAACCAATCTATAATATTTCATACCGTTGGCATCAAAAATATGTAGTCGGCTTTCCATTGTATCATAGAATTTTTTGCCTGGAACAAACAATCGTCCTCCTCTGGTATTGAGAGCATATACACTTCCGTAAACGTCACTTTTATTCCATATAGCGAATATATCTTGGATCGAATATGCCATATATGCATTGCTCACAACATATCTTGCTGCCGGTTTTCCGTTAATACCTAATTTATCAAGGACAGCATTTGCTTCCTCTTCTGTTTGCGCTGTCAGGAATGTTGATGCTCCAGGTTGATGTGTTGGACCTCCGCCAATGCCTGACTGGAAGGGATTTGCATTTGGAATCCGGTGTCCCCAATATGTGATGATATGACCATAATCCCACCAGCTCATGACCCCGTAATCATTCCTGGAATAATTATATGGCTGGCCTGGCGCTGGTTTTTGATAAATTGAATAATATGATAAATCAGGCACTGGAGTATTATTTCTCATCCACGTCAATGCCTCATGCCATTCATAAAATCCTGATGAAACAGCGCCTCCCGGCGCATCGGCCATGGTTATTTTATAAGGAGATGCATCAGACGGCAAGAATCCGGTAACAGCGATCACAAGGATCAATGAAATAATGTGCTGTACCCTTATCTTTTTCACAGATTCGATAATATCATTGGAATTAAAACTCTTCCAGTCAGCAAAATCCAAGAATATAGAACCAAGCACACCTGAAAGTATTGCTACGTTTACAGCATAGTAATATGTAAACCTGTTCTGGGCAAGCATTATGCCCAGGACGAAAATACTCCAGACAACAAGTAATGTGTATTCTGCATTGGATTTCTTGATGACATAATAACAAAGAAGAATAATTGAAATATACGACAGAATATAATTATACCCGAAACTCCCCAGTGCAGCCTCATAGGATGTGGGGGTAGCTTCTCCTATAGTTAAACCGCCTTCAGTCATTCCTTCAAAAAGAAAACCTATTTGACCTATTGTAGCGCCATACAGAGGCGGACTTATCACTTTCAGGAATATTATTCCAATAAAAATTGCACCCAAAACGAATAATAGATAATAATATCCTTTGTATTCCCGTTTATTCATCTCTCTTGACACTAAACTTAATAAGAGGAAAATTAACGCTGCGCCCCCGGTTACTATCAAATGTAAAAGAGAATATCTATAAGGAGCGAATCCATTATTAATATCAATATACGGTAATACCAGTATCATTGCGATCGTATAACTAATAATACCAATAATACCGAGATATTCCGTCGATTTTTTTCTTAAATGATCAATAATATATTGGACTACAATAAAAATACCTAAGACCACAGCGAAAAAAACTCCGTAAGTCCAAAATAAAAGATATGCTCCAAAGGAAATACCTGCAAGAATAGAATATGCTATTGGGGATCTTAAAACAGCCCAATCTTTATTCATCCAGTGATCAAAAGTAATATTTTCAGATCTCTTGATCGCCATTATGAAAAATGCCATCATGAGAGTTGTAAAAAAAACCTCTGCAACATGGTGATCAGTAAATCCAAGAACAGATCTGCCGAGAAACTGACCGGGAAGTATTGCTATTAAGAAAGCTCCCAGGAGGCCAGCCTTATTATCCAGTAGTTCTTTTCCGATAAAGTAAACCGGAAATACTATAAGAGATCCAATAACTGCAGGAAAAAATGCGCCAACGGTGTCAATCGTGGATTGTGAAGGCATTCCACCATTTAAAACAAAACCTGCTACTAATGCCACAAAGGCAATCGCCTGGTCAAATAATGGGCCCCAGTGAAGCTGGGTTCCGAAGGGATATAGTGTAAATGCATCAAAAAATATCCTGTGAGGGAAAAAGTGGATGGTGTTTTCGACCAGCCTCATGTGGAAAACAGAGTCATCTATCGCAAAACCCACAAGTCCCTGCTGGAAGGCAGTTTTCATGGGGAGTATGCCGCGTATATAAAATGAAAACAGGAATATTGCAATGAGAAGTATGTACGAAAGATATGTGACTTTCAAAGACGTCATCGTCTCTTTTGTATTATTTATATTATCGCCCTGTTTTTCCTTGTATTGTTTCTTAGATTTTGCTTTAGCCAATGTACACCTCGGAACAGTTTTATAAGTGGAATTCAGAGACTATAAAGTTTACGGATTATTGTATATTTATCTTTTTTCTTATTACATTTTCGTCATGGATTTAGGTTCATTGATTATTCTTACGTTCCAGGATAACTTTCTTGTGGTAGGAAAGATACGCGATCGAATATTTTCCAGAGTTAACCAAATACCTGACATACTTCCGTCCGATCAAAAAATTTAAAAATGGAAAGCAAATAGCCCAGGCATAAGATATGAGCCATGGTATTGTGATCACCCTCAATTGGTTTTTTTGGCGTGCTCTGGCTGTTTCCTTAATTAATTTTATGGTGTTAGCAGTAATTCCTCCAATTTGCATTCCTGCAACAATGAACCCATTTACAAAATAAGCATCCTCTCCATCCTTAAAGACCCTGATTAGCAGTTCATAATCTCCTGCGATTCGAAACGATTCATCAAACTTTCCGTAGAGTTCAAAAAGGCTTTGATGGTGAAACATCCCTTGATGCGCAAAAGTGCATATTCCATCTATAATAATGCCCCTGCGTGTGTACTCCCACGAATTACCATCAACACAACTTATCTCATCATTTTCTGTTACTCTTGCAACCTGCCCATACACCATCCGCATACCTTGCGATTCCGCATTGACCAGATGTGGAGTTATCTCTTCAAATACACTACTTTTCCAGAGATAGTCATCAGATCCCAGGAAACATATCCAATCTCCTCTGGCATGACCCAGTGCCTTATTCCATGCATCATAGATACCGTTATCAGGCTCTGATTGCCAGTAAGTGATTTTATCCTGGTTGGATCTTAGAATTTCTATCGTACCATCTGTAGAACCTCCATCAATGATAATAAGCTCTTTATTGAGATAAGTCTGACCAGATACACTATCGATACAGCGCTGTAAAGTCTTGGCGCCATTATACACTGCAACAATAACAGAAATTAAGGGTTTTGAAGTCATTTTATTTATTAATGGAATTTTTGTAGTTATACTTTGCTTGTGTACCATTCATATGCTTGCTTAATTCCATCTCTTAATGAAATCTTCGCATCCCACCCCAGCTTCCGCAATCTGCTGACATCCAACAGTTTCTGTGGAGTTCCGTCAGGCTTTGTGGTATCATACACGATCTCACCATTGTATCCCACGATATCACCTATCAATTCAGCCAGCTCCCGAATCGTAACATCTTCTCCAAGCCCAATATTAACAAACTCCCCGATATCTGAGGCATTAAAGTTTTCCATCAGGTAGACGCACGCATCAGCCATATCATCCACGTGCAGAAATTCCCTCCTGGGTGCTCCTGTGCCCCATACAACGACCTGCGGCGCGCGGTTCAGTTTTGCCTCATGGAACTTACGCATGAGCGCAGCCATGACATGGGATGTTTCAAGGTCGTAGTTGTCATTGGGTCCATAGAGGTTGGTTGGCATGACCGAAATGAAGTTTGTTCCATACTGCTGGTTGTAATGCTTGCACATCCGTATCCCTGCGATTTTTGCCACTGCATATGCCTCGTTTGTGACCTCAAGTTCACCTTTGAGCAGGTATTCTTCTTTAAGCGGCTGCGACGCAAGTCTGGGATATATGCATGATGAGCCAAGGAATAGCAGTTTTTTCACACAAGTGGTGTATGAGGCATGGATGACATTGGCTTCTATCATGAGGTTTTCGTAGATGAACTCTGCCGGGTACGTGCTGTTTGCAAGGATTCCGCCGACCTTTGCTGCAGCTAAGAAGACATATTCCGGTCTCTGGGTTTCGAAGAAGTTGTTTACAGCTTGCTGGTTGGTAAGGTCAAGCTCGGAATGGGTGCGAGTTATGAGGTTATTGTAGCCCCTGGTTTTGAGGTTGCGGTGAATGGCTGATCCGGCCATACCACGATGGCCTGGGATGTAGATTTTGGATGGGATGTTCATGTTTTCTTCTCCTTGTTATTTATGTTGTCATAAAATTTTCTGAATAACTAATGTTCTGGTGCCAATTTATTATAAAGCTCTTCATATAACGTAACCATTTTGTCTAATGTAAAATGTTTTTCAACGTCTTTTCTTGCAGACAGACCTGCTTTGGCTCTCAGGTCCACATCATTTAGAAACAATTTTATTCCTTTCACGAAATCATCCACATCTTTGTATCGCGCAATGTATCCGGTTTTCATGTTTGTCAAAAGTTCTGGAATCCCACCGGTATCAAATGCTATTACCGGCGTACTGCAAGCCATTGATTCTAAAACAACCAGCGGGCAGTTATCAGCAAGTGATGGATATAAGAACAGGTCTGAGGCCGCGTAATATTCTGCCATCGTTTTTTCATTATCGACATATGGAATTGAAACCCATTCAATCGATTTTTTTACTCGTTTGTCTAAATTTTCTGTGGAGCCAATATTCAAAAAAAAGACATTTTCGTCATCGATTTGCTCCAATGCTTTTAATAGGTATTCTCCACCTTTCCAGAAATTTTTAATTCCCTTATGCGCACTGAACATCAATATTGTTTTATCAAGCGGCAAGTTGAGTTTTTTCCGGATTTCGGTTTTGTCCATCGGATGAAAAATCCCGGGATCGATCCCATTGTATATCAGATATATCTTTTTCTCTGACAGAATGCTTTTTTCAATCTTATTTTTCAACCATCTGGATGGTGTCACTATAATAAAATCAGATCGATTATAAATATCTTTTTTAATGTCCCATAACTTGTGTGTTACATCATACCACAATGCTGGGTATACTTTCAGATATGGACAATCTCCACATCCAGTCTGCCATTTATCACAGTCGAACGAGTGAGCACAATGTCCAGTCAATGCCCACATATCATGCAATGTATATAAGGTAGGTTTTAGTTTTGTTAATTCCGGAAATGCAAGTGGATTGAAATATCCACCATGAAGATTATGTAAATGGATAATGTCTGAATTTGCAACATCGCTTCGATCTTTTATTCGAAATGTACTTCGAAAGATAAGATAGGGACGAAGGATTACGGTAGAGACTATATTTAGTCCAAACTGTAAATATTTGTTCCAGAAAATCTGCTTTACATCCGGACTTTTGCTAAGTTTATATCCAACAAGCATCCATGAAGTATATCCTCTTTTTTTCAATCCATCTTTTAAGCGATAAGCTACCTTTGCTGCGCCGCCTGTGTTGTCAAGTGTGTTTATATGGAGGATGTTCATATATCAATACCTAAAAAACTTATTAATTTGATTCTTAAAAAACTCAAAATTCCAATCGCGAATTAAACAGCGTGGCAGTTCGTATCTATTTGACCATGAATGTACCTGGCTATAAAAATTGGAGCAGGCTGTGCAAAAACCCTCTTCTTCACAAATCGCCACTGAATTTTTGTCGTAATCTTTTATAGAACCAAATGGATAGGAAAAATGCTTAATTTGTGTATTCGTCCATTCTTCCAATTGCATTTTGGATTTGATAATCTCATGTTGCTGTTCATCTTTAGACAATATTGATAATGGGGTGTGTGATTGGGTATGGGCTCCAATTGTTGTATATTCACTCTTAGAAAGCTTGGATAGTTCTTTTATGGTCATAGGTCTATGCGTCTGGCGACTTTTGTAACTTAAACCACTCCAATCTAAGATTATTCTGATTAAATCATCTCGATCAACTGATTTTCTAAATTTAAGTATAGGGTGTAATTTGTTATATGTTTTCAACTTTGAGGCAGGAGTAGATGTATCAAATTGATATGTTTTCCCGGAAATCTCTAATAATAAGGAGGGAGGAAGAATTACATCATTTAAAAAGACCCGCTCAAGATCATCCCACCAAAATTCTCTTTCAGAACCAATTGAATTTGTCGTGATAAAAAATGTAGCATCTGCTGACAAGGCTTCCAAAACAGGCAATGCCTCCAAATAATTGTCTGCATATCCATCATCGAAAGTTATTACTACAGATTTTTTTGGAATTCTTCCATTTTTCAAATGATTCCCAAGTTCTTCGAGAGTGATTATATTATATTTGTTTTTTAACCATTCGACCTGCCTGTAAAAGTTATCAGGTTTAACAGCCAATAATTGAGGATCATTTTCAAGAAATGCTACCCTGTGGTATATCAGAATGACGGCCGGCGTATCAATGAGATTACCAGCAAAGCGTATTGGTGAACAGGCTGCTGTGTATATCTTGTATATATTACCTTTTAAACTCATAGTGGTTTGCTGATTACAGCTGTTATAAGCATCTGGTAGTCTTGATCGGCATAATCTAATTCTTCCTGGGTCAATTCATCGCAAGCCAAACCATGAAGGAATGCAACCGATGATAAAACATTGCCATACGTTTTTATTTTAATATTTTCTTTAGGTACGTATTGTTCAAAAAGCATTGTAAGTGATCTGTCTGTAAAACGCCAGTAATCTCCCCACCTTTTCATGTCATATCTGGATATCTGACTGATACCAGCGACAGTTATTAATGCAACGCCTCCTGGCTTTAAACATTTAACTACATTTCCGGCAGCTGAATGTATATCATAAATAAATTGAAGTGTTTGTGTCAGAATAAAACAATCGAAGGCATTTTCAGGTAGTCCTTGACCAGTAACCAGGTCTCCGACAATAGTGGCTTTTGGATTTCCATCAACAGCATGAAGAACTTCTGATTCAAGAATGTTTTGTCCCCCAAATTTTTTTGTATACGTGTTGTCTGCAATTTCAAGAACTTTTCCTTTGATGCTGCTTGAATTGTCTTTAAGAAATGATTCTATATAGTGTCTATCTATGGGTTCCCCACGATCAAAACCAAACACACGACTAATGGGTTTTGTGGTTCTTAGATTATACCATTTAACTTTTTTGAATAGTTTTATAATCTTTTTGAATGGTTTTATTATTTTCTTCATCTAATCTCCGCGCAAAAACAATCAAAAAATATGTTGTATCTTTGGATATTTTTAATGGTGTCTTAACTGCAGGATTTGTTTCATAGTCAAAGTGGTTGATTATATAACGGAAACCATTTTTATGCAACAATGTTAATATATTATGTAACTGCGGCTCAGAATCAGGAAAATGGTGATATTCGAAAACCAATTGATCAACGTTATGTATTAACGGTTCAATCTCTTGAAAAACATCCCACTCGGCTCCTTCGATATTCATTTTGAGAAAATCCACCGGTTCGTTTAAGTATGAGGATAAACGGCAAGATTTAACTTTGATATGATTTATGTTTGTTGAATTCTTATTGATTAATGATCCGCCATCAGAACCATCAGCATCAAACATAAGGTATCCATCGACTTTTGAGACGGCTGAATTTATTAGCTCAATATTCGCTAAATGATTTCGCTCTATGTTTCTTTTTAGTATCTGGAATATTTTTGGATCGGGTTCAAAAGTAATTATTTTTGCATCTGGATATTTTTTCTTGAAATATAATGTAGACATTCCAATAAACCCACCACAATCGATAATCTTCGGTGCAGCTTTAGAGGAGGTGAAACCATATATTTGTTTCAGGAAAATATCTTTGTTTTCGATGTAAAGAGATAATAGATCTGGTGCTTCTATATAGTAACCATGAAGTTTGTGGATATGATTTTTTCTATATCTTGAAATTTCTGCAGAAATCCTCAGTGGTAAGTACCTAAGCATGGTTAGAGAGCATGAAAACCTATTTATACAATAATTAATTATTTTAAATAGTTTAATCATAAATGATACTCCCAAATAAGATTACCTAAACCTTTGCCATTATTTGGATTGGTTTTAGATTTGGTTCCATTGTCATAGTAGTGTAAGTTGCAAAAAATTATTTAATATCAGTTGATAACGTCTCCATTATTTTCATATTCAAATTCAATTCTAATAATTTCATCTAACTGTTTAGCCCTTTGTGCAAAGGTATGTTCTTTAAGCGTACGTGCCATACCCGCCTGGGCTATCTCTTCTCTTTCTTTAGGATGCTCAAGTAACCACATGATCTTTTCTACACACTCTGAGACAGTTTTGTAGACAACAACTTCCTTGCCAGGTTCAAAAAGTTCATGTAGATTTTCCTTCCAGTCTGTAACCAGACACGTTCCAACACCCGTTGTTTCAAATAAACGCATATTGGAAGCATAAGTCGGAGATGAATCTGCATGGATATTGAGAGATATTTTAGAATCTCGTAAAACCTGGTACATTTCTATGCCAAAAACAGGAGGTTTAATGTATTTTTTGAGATTGCGATTGATTGGAAAACGCGGTTTGGATGTCCATTGACTAACTTTATCAATTATAGGTAAAGCCTTTAATGTTGATTCTGAAAAGCCAATATACTTCATCATTTGACATCCTTCATAAATTATCTGCAATAATAACGTTTTTACATAATCTTTCCAACCAAAATCCGCATTTGGTGAAAAAATGTATATATCAATCTGTGATGCAAGCTGTTCAAGAAAATGCTCACGATATAGATGGAACTGGTTTCTACGTATTATTTGTCCAAAAAAAGAAACGTCAATATTTTTTGGATTATCCTTAAGGCGAGTGTTTATTCTTGGATCAAATCCATGATGTATTTGCTTAGAACGAAATCCGGCTGCTTGGAGATAGTCCCGGGATTCGGGTGCACAGGTTAATATCAAATCCATATGCTGCCATATATTTGAATGGGGTACTGCACTTCCAACCCAACCTAATACAAGACGAATAGAAGGAACTTCAGATCGAATATGTTTAAGTAAATCTTCACTTAAATCATCAAACCAGAGAATATCTGGTTGGAACCATTTTATCTGCTCTAATGCAATCTCTTTTAAGTCCATTCCACCAGGATCACGGAGTGAATTTTCTCGTGCCCATGCTCGTTGCATAGGTTCAGCATTTAATATGATTTCCATGACTTCATATCCAAGTGGTGTTAGAGCATTGTACCAAAAATCAGCCCAACCAAATGCATTATACTCTAAACTACTTCTCTGTTCCCGAAAAGATTGTTTAGACATACCTTGATGCTTGCCATAAAAGCCTTCAAGATTGCGGGGATATAAAGTTGTTATTCTGACTAATTTCATGCTGTTATATTCCAGTTTCCTAATTTAAATGTATTATCAAATTTATCATTTGTTGCATTTCTTGAATCATATATTAATTTAGCATTTCTTGAGATCATCTCATAATCAATATTCGAATGATTTGTCGTAATAAGCACTATATCACTTTTTTTAATCAAATCCGGAGTAAGTTCTATCGAATAATATTCTCTTGCAGATATCATTGCATTTGTCACATATGGATCATAGTACATGATTTCCGCTCTTTTTTTCAACAGCAGTTCTGCGACTTTAATAGCCGGGGACTCCCTTAGATCATTTATATCCTTTTTATATGCAATGCCTATTATTAATATTCTTGAACCATTTATACTTTTCTTATCCTTATTCAATGTATCCGCAACTTTATCAATGATATATTCTGGCATCTTATCATTGATTTCACCTGCGAGCTCGATGAATCTTGTAGAAAAATCGAATTCTTTTGCTTTCCATGAGAGGTAAAAAGGATCAAGAGGAATACAATGACCTCCAGTTCCAGGGCCGGGATAAAACGGCATATAACCAAAGGGTTTTGTTTTTGCGGCAGATATGACTTCCCAAATATTGATATTCATCCTATCGCAAAGCATTGCCATTTCATTGACAAGAGAAATATTAACTATCCTGAAGATATTCTCAAGCAGTTTTTCCATCTCAGCAACTCTAGGAGAAGATACTTCGAACACACCACCGGTGGTAATTTGTTCATAAAATGCCCTCGCATTTTTTGTGCAATCTTTCGTGACCCCGCCCACAACTTTGGGGATATTGAATGTCTTGAAACTGGGATTCCCCGGATCTATTCGCTCCGGAGAAAAAGCCAGATAAAAGTCCTTTCCAACTTTTAATCCTTTACTTTCAATACGAGGAAGAATTATTTCTTCGGTAGTGCCTGGATAAGTTGTGCTTTCCAGAATGATGAGTTGTTCTTTTCGGATATAAGGTAATGCCGACTCTATGGCATCTTCTATATACTTGGTCATGGGTTGTTTATTTTTATCTAAAGGTGTAGGAACACAAATAATAATAATATCTGCTTTACTAATCTCTTCAAAACTATTTGTAGCTTTCAATTTTTCCGTCGCAACAAGTTGAGCAATATCTTCGTCCGGAATGTCCGGGATATAATTCTCACCCTGGTTTAACGCCTTTATTTTTTCTTCATTTAAATCAATCCCAGTAACGGTAAAGCCAGCTTTTCCGGACTCGACCGCCAAAGGAAGACCTACATAGCCTAAACCTATTATTGCGATATTGGCTGTTTTATCGTTTATTTTTTTAATCAATGACATTTTCATACACTCTTAGTGATTAGTTTAATTTTATTGATTTTTAATTTGAACATTATTATTATGCTTGCTATAAAAGCTCTACCAATTATTCGTAAATAGTTCAATATTTTATATTTGCTAGGACAACATAATTTTGTAAATCGTAGCCAGATAATTACATTAGCTGCAGATTTTATTGAGAATAAATATTTATAAAGTTCTTTTATTCCATTTACATCATCTAAATAATGAATCCCTGTTGTGGATGAATTTGAAAATACCACCGCTTTTTTTGACATTATTAGTTTGTACTCCTTATTTTTGGCTCTAATAAAATATTCATAATCTGAAGCATAGTGTGGCAATTGTTCAGGAATAAAGTTTCCAATTTTTTTAATAATGCTTATTCTGATAAGCACACCTCGTGTAGATAAGGTATCAAGACCTTCGATGATATCTTTGTTATCATCAATAAGCGGTTTTATTGAAAATTTTAATTTACTCCAATCAATGATAGGACCAGAGTCAGCGATTTTTCCAGTTTCTGAATCAATACATAATGATCCAATAATAGTGTTTTGAGAATCTTTGCTGCAATTAATCAACGTCTCGATATATATTTCATCAAATGTTACATCATTGTTCAATATTAGAAGAAAGTCTTTGTCATCCGCTTTTTTTAATATGTGCTCAATTCCCATAAACAATGCCCCTGCCCACCAGAGGTTCCCATCCCCCTGTAAGATTGTAGTATCAGGATATACGTTTTTGATAATCTCAGTGGAATTATCTGTTGAACCATCATCAATGACAACAACTTCGTAGTTATTATATGTTTGATTATGAATGCAACTTAGACATTTTCTTGTCTCAGCTATGTTATTGTGTATTGGAATCAGGATATACACATTATAATCTTCGGAATGTGACAACATAGCTTTCACCTATTTTAAATAAGTCCAGGAATCTTGCGATTGGCATCATTAGATTTAATCTGTCTATTAAACCTGTAATCCCAAATATTATTTGTAAGTATAATATTTTCTTATACGAATATGACCAAAAAACTGAAGCTTTTCCTTTTTTTGGATAAGACAATAAATGATTGATCTGATAAATAAGCCAGGGGGTAGGAGTGATTATTTTTATAGATTCGACTTCAAAACCGCATTCTTGAGCCAACATTATTATGCTATCTTTTGTAAAATGCTGTTGATGATAGGGTATGTGCCAATTAATCCATTTTCGTTTTATAAATTTTGCCATGATTGATTGAGAATTGGGGACACTGAAGACCAGATGACCATTTGGTTTTAAAATACCATGAACACCTTTTATTGTTTCAACTGGATTTACCATGTGTTCAAGGACTTGTGACATCGTGATATAGTCAAAAAAATCTTTTTTATAGCCAGTGGGGTCAAAAAGACCAATTTTTATGTTCAAATCATATTTTTCTGCCATTTTTAAAACGTTCTCGTCAGCTTCGACACCGTATGCTTCGCATTGAATATGTTTCAAATAGAATAATGATTCCCCAAAACCACAACCAATATCCAAGCAACGTGATTTTGAAGGCACACTGTAATGGCAAGATGTCCCCTTCCCTTCAAGGAATATTTTACCCTTTGATGCAATTATTGCTTTTGTATTCATTTCATCAGGCATTTCTTTTCGTGGATAATATTCTGTATATAGTGTTGATATTTCATTAGAAGTTAATTCTGGTGATACTGCTGCGTGACCGCATGAATCACATTTCAGTAAAGAATACGTTTTGGGATAGCCATACCGATCGTCATAAACACATTCATAAAAAGGCTTTGTCATGTTCGAACATATTTGACAAGTATTATTATTCATAGCATTCCATCCTTTCAAATTGACTTTATAGTAATTACGATCCGTGCCGCCAATTGCAGCAGCCACCATATATGTTCTGCAGGCGATTGGTTCATAACGCCTCAGGATTTTCTCGATTAATTTTAAAACTTTCGTATTTGAAAGCTTAATCATAATAATACCGGTTACATCTCGCATTCTTCAATAATAGCTCTATCATTCTGCCTAAATATTTTAATTTATGAATATTACACGAATTGTAACTTCTTGTAATTCCAATGACTTTATAACCTTTTTCTAATAACAATTTTGCAAGATAAGCCCCATCCCCTCCAGTGATACCCGTTATTATGGTAGTTTTCATATAAGTTCCCTGTATAAAGCTGCTGTCTCTTTTGCTGTTTTTTCCCAGGAAAATTTTTCTAATTGTTCAAATCCTTTTGATTGTAACTCTTTTCTAATTTCTTCGTTGTAAATTACTTTCGAGATTGTTTCTCTAATTGAGAACTCATCTATCGGATTAAAATATAGTGCTGCATTTCCTGCCACTTCAGGAAGCGAACTTGTGTTGCTTAGAGCAATAGGGCATCCGCAACTGAATGATTCTAATACAGGTATTCCAAATCCTTCATATAGGGACGGAAAAACAAAAACTCGTGCTTTTTGATACAGGCAAGATAAAATTTTATTATCTATGGAATAATGCAGAACTTTATTTTTAATATTTAGCTCTTTTATCCGATGATTTTCACTTCCTCTAAATTTACCACCGCCTGCGCATACAACATATAAACTTTCATCATTTTTTAAAAGAGGTATTATGGAACTCAAAAAAAAATCAAAATTTTTATATCCGCCTCTATTTCCAACATAAAGTATAAAATTATCAGGAAGTTTCATATTTAGAGCAATAGAACCATTTTTTTTTTCAAGTGGATTTCCATGATATATTACTTTTATCTTATTCTCTTCAATATTATTAAATCTCAAAATATCTCTTTTAGTACTTTCGGATATTGCTATGATTTTGTCGGCTTTTTGCAATAATAATTTTTTTCTCTCGGATGTGTTATCTTTTCTCGAAAACATTTCAGGATATAGTTCGTGGATCATATCATGTATTGTAAGTACAAATGGTTTTTTCCCTAAGTGTTCCAGAAAGTATGGGTCATAATAAGTAGGATGGAAAATATCGAAGTCTTGTTTTAAAAGCGATTTTTTACTCGGATTTTGATTTAAAAATGAGCAAAATTTGTTTTGGCCTATAAATTTTTCAGGCAAAAAAAAACTTTTATGTTTTGAAAATTCAGCGTTCTCTATATAATGATTATTTGAATATCTCAATGAAAGCTCAAACTCGATATCTCTTGTTTTATTGAAATTCTTCATCAATTCAAAGAAATATCTTGAAACTCCACCGTATATTTGTGATGCGAATATTTGATGGTCGTATAATATTTTCAAGCTTTACTCCGATTCAACTTAATACAAATATTTTGCATATCTTCAAAGGTCTTGCTTTTCATATTTTTTAAAACATATTCGAACAGACCCAAATTATGTAATCTTACTAAAAGCTTAAGGATTAATGGGTTTAAGTTTTTCTCTGTCAGCATATATATTCCATTCATAGAATAAAAATTTAATCCATATTTTTTCGCTAAATATCTTAATGTTCTCATTGAGTAAAAGGAGATATGTTGCCCATGTTCAAGTCCATAATACCACCATTCATGTGGTTTGGGGATTGAATTAGGCAAAATTACTGTTGAAAAGACAATATTTTTTGATATCTTCATCATAGTCTCTATTTCCTCTAGAGGTTCAACAAAATGCTCAAAAGCCTCAAAACAAGTTATAAGTTCTACTTTCTTATTTGTTTCATTTGCAAATCCTCTTGCAAACAAATTTTTAGTATATAAATCATTCCAATAAAAATCAAAACCAATATCTCTCATCAGTCTTACCAAGATTCCAAATCCTCCAGCAAAGTCGAGAAATCTAGCATTCTTATCAAACATAAAATAAATGATAATTGCGGTAACTTTTGAAAGATACAAGTTTCTAGAAATTAAGCCTGTATCAGATAAGTTGATTGAGTCTTGATAAGATTCTTTTAGCCAGAAAGGATACTCAGTTTGCAGAAATCCACAATCATCGCAGTAATGGTATTTAACATTGTACTTGCATAGAATTTGAGCATTAAAAATACCACGAGTTATAGACCCACAAATTTTACATTTAATAATATCCATTTGAATTTCACCTTAATTTCATAATAGTTTTTTTAAGATCGTTAAAAGTTTTTTTGGCAACGATTCAAAAGAGGCTTTTTGAGTTATATTGTCTGCTATAGAATCACGAATAACAAATGATGGATGTTTTAGCGGGAATTTCATTGGTTCAATTTTCAAATTAGCTAATTTATCTTTGCTATCTTTAGTACGAGTGCCATCTTCATTAAAGCCAATATTTGAAACAAGATTTAGATTTGGAAGTATTGTGAGCAAATTATTTGCCCAGCTTGAAAAAGTCCACTGGTAATCCCATGTATCTATTTTTTTCAGATAAGTTTTTTCAAATATTGTAGACCAATAATCGGCACTTTGTTTATCTCCAAGCCAATCTACCAACCATCCGCCGTCACGAATCTCCGGCCATAACTTCATATCCACATCATAATTCTCCCAAGCCCGTCGCCATGTTCCCCAGCCCCATATGTGAGTATAGCGAGAGAAATAATAGCTATATTCTGTCCGCCTTCTTCCAAATTGGAAATTATCTCCGCTAATCATAGCCAGACGTTCATCATCTCGATATTTTTCAAGCAACTCTTCACAAAATTTGAAAAAAGTCGGATGAGGTAAACAATCATCTTCCAGAATAATCGCTTCCTCCACATTATCGAACGCCCAATCCAAACCGCTCGAAACACGCCGCTTGCATCCCAAATTCACTTCTGAGTAATTAGTCAGGACTTCACAATCCCAATCCACTTGATCGATAACTGCGCGGGCTGCCGCACATTTTTTCGCATCTTCTGGATGGTCAGCACGGGGGCCATCCGCAACTACGAACAGTTTTTGCGGTTTAGCTTTCGCTATTTCAGCAAATACTTGCTTGGTAGTATCTGGGCGATTAAAAATTAAGAATGCTACGGGTGTAGAAAGAGACATATGTTACTTCCAGAATAAGTTTCATTTTAGAATATTATCAAGTTTCTTATTGATCGCTAAAAAATTCTGAAATTTAAATATCTCATTTGTAGAGTTATATTCAAATAAAGGAATTAATTTATCCGAATCCAAACGATAAAAATTGTATTCGCCCAGTAATTTATAAAAATCTCTTAAAAATACTCTTGATATGATATTCATTTCATTAAATTCAAATTGGATAATTCCGATTTTATTCTTAGAAATCATATTTGTACCTCCCATAAGAACTTCAAATTCATTTCCCTCTGTATCAATTTTTAGGAAATCAACATAATCAATATTATTTGTATCACAGTACCAATCAATTGTAGTAACTTCACATTCTATCTCTACAATACGATCAGCAGCTTTATGTAAATCATGAAAAACATCTTTATATATTGTCGCATGTTCACTAGATTTATCATCACTATAAGTGTAAATTTTCTCTTTTTTAATTTTTGAACCTAAACCAGAATTTACACAATGAATATCTAAATGTGATAAATTTTTATACAATAATTCAAAAGTATTTTTATTTGGTTCAAAGGCATATATTCTAGCGGTAGAAAATTTCACTTTCAATTGTTTTGAATAATTGCCAATGTTAGCTCCAACATCAAATAAAATAGGACTTTTATTTTTTATATAATTATTAAGTATATTATTTATGACAAAGTGCTCTCCTGAAATAAATTCATCTTCATATTTTAAGATGCCCATATTCTTATATGCGAGCATCAATATGTCAATGTAGAATATATGTGCGAAGAATGAAAATATTCTTTCCATTCTTTTTTTGCCAATAATTTTATTATAAACCACTCGGCTCAATCTAATAATTAAATTGTTCATATTGCTTTCCACTCCGTACGAATCAATGCCTTGCAATGAGATGGAAGACCAATGCTCCCAGTTCCATAGAAATCTCCACTTTCCACAACAATTTCATTTGCATAACTGATCAGATCTAGTATTTCTGAGTCTCTAATAGACATAAATAGAATTGAATTATAAAATACAATCTCGTTTTTGTGGTCAGTAATTATAATATTGCCAACTACATTGCTCATGCATTCATTGGTGTAATTTTCATATTCCATTACAAACATATAATCTTCACCGGATTTCATTATTGGCTTTTTTTTTCATAATTTATAATTTCTAAATTTTTACAAAAATCTTCGAATCATAGCAAATTTGGCTATTATACATTCATTTGAATCATAATTCCTTTCAATTCGTCATAAATCTTCCTATCCAATTTCAATATCAACATCCCATAAACAACCCCCCCAATCACGACCGGAACCAGTGCCAGCCATACACTGGACAACGGCACAATCAAACGGTACGCACTCACAACAATCCCCATAGCAGTGGAAGCTTTCAAAATATTCAGCAAACTGCTGCGCTCAACTCGAAGATTAATCACTCGTGCCAGGACACGTCGTGCCAAGATTGCGTTGAGGGTCATGGATGCAAGGGTTGCGATTGCTGCTCCAGAGATACCTATCATTGGTATCAATGCCGCATTCAGCGCTATATTGGCAATAATTGTTACAACCGTGATTTTGAACAGCTCTTTTAATTGATTCATTGCATTTAGGTATGTGGCGAAAAAGTACTGGAAAATGT
This sequence comes from uncultured archaeon, assembly GCA_902384525.1. GTDB lineage: Archaea > Halobacteriota > Methanosarcinia > Methanosarcinales > Methanoperedenaceae > Methanoperedens. Next base: position 20,146 of record CABMCA010000054.1, on the reverse strand, counting down.
TTACAATTTGTAAGATGAACAGTATCATAAGTGTCGTATAATTTACAAAATCTGCGCCGTAGAAGAAATAAAGTAACCTATCGCCCAGTAAAGCCCCGCCAACAAACAATGGGACTGCCAGTATGAGTGAATAGGTGAATGCACGGGACAGCGACTTTTCAATAAACCCTGTTTCGCCGATCTTGTCCCAGCGGCTGACCTTTGGAAACAATGTTCCACGAAGTGCGGATGTGGTAAATGCTGCAAATGATGTGAACTGGAGTATGATCCTGTATACACCCACATCAGTATTGCCCATGAAATAACCGATCATCACCAAATCGGAATTCACGAACACCAGGCTTCCGCCTGAGATCAAAAATGACCAGAATGAAAATGAAGAAAGGCTTTTCAAATGTTTCCAACCAAAATGAACAAAGCGCAGATTAAAAAAATGCAGTTGTATCATGGCTCCAACAAGTATTCCAAAAACAAAACCTCCGGCCAGTCCTGCAATACCATAACCCAGAAAAACTGTGATGACCTGAACAAGAATACATGAAACACTGTTAATAAAATTAGATGTTGCACTAATTCCTATTTTCCCTTGTCCAGAAATACCACTTGAAACAGCTTCGTAGAATATTGACACAATCAGTGCTACTAATATCCATATGAACGTTCCCGCATTATCAAGATCTACGAAGTAGCTGCGAAATGCGAGCAGTCCAATTATAACCACCGTCACTAACACAGAGCACAGCATAACAAATGCACTGAAATACGCATCGGGTTCTTCACCTTCACTGATGCGCTTAACCGTAGCTGCTCCAAAACCGCCATCGACTATAAGACTTATGATGTTAAAATATGCTATGAACAGGAAATACGCGCCAAGAACTCCTGCACCCACTGCATGCGCAAAATACATTGTACTCAAAAAACCAATTAATGTGAGTGCAATCTGCCAGACAAGCGACACTATACTCTGCCGTCGTATTGGCTCGATGGACATGATGCGTGAAAAGAAAGTATTTAGTTTGAACATGTTTTTATTAGTAAACTTTTTTGATTTTCACTTTTTATCTGTGGCCATTAATTTTTCACACCGATTCCACTGAATTAAAGCTTGTAAAAATAAATTTCATTGATAATTGAAGACATATAAGTAAATCCTTCTCACAATTTCCTCATATCCCCTTCCACCATCATCTTCACCAGCTCCTCAAATCCAACTTTGGCCTCCCACCCCAGCTTCTCCCTGGCTTTTGAAGGATCCCCCATCAATATATCCACCTCTGTCGGTCTGAAATACCGCGCATCGATCTCGATCAAAATATCCCCGTTCGCAACGTTAACCCCTTTTTCATTTACACCTGTTCCCTGCCACTCAATATCAATCCCGATCTCTCGAAACGCAAGCTCGACAAACTCCCGCACAGAATGCGTCTTTCCCGTTGCTATAACAAAATCATCAGGCTCATCCTGCTGGAGCATAAGCCACATGGCTTCCACATAATCCCTGGCAAATCCCCAATCTCTTTTTGCATCCAGATTTCCAAGATATATTTTTTTCTGTAGTCCTTTTTTTATTCTGGCTACCGCCATCGTGATCTTCCTGGTAACGAATGTCTCGCCGCGAATCGGGGATTCATGGTTGAAAAGAATTCCATTGCATGCGAACATGCCATATGCTTCCCTGTAGTTCCTGGTGATCCAGTATGCATATAACTTGGCAGCAGCATACGGGCTTCTTGGATAGAATGGTGTTGTCTCTTTTTGCGGGATTTCCTGTACCTTACCATAGAGTTCGCTGGTTGAAGCCTGATAGAATCTTGTTTTCTTTTCCAATCCAAGGATCCTTATGGCTTCAAGGAGCCTCAATGTTCCGACTGCATCCGAATTTGCAGTGTATTCAGGGGTTTCGAAAGAAACCTGGACATGGCTCTGGGCTGCAAGATTATATATCTCATCAGGCTGGGTTTCCTGGACAATTCTGATCAGGTTTGTGGAATCAGTCAAATCCCCGTAATGCATGAAGAAATTCACATTTCTCTCATGCGGATCTTTGTATAAATGGTCTATCCGCTCTGTATTAAAAGATGATGATCTTCTTTTTATTCCGTGAACGATATGCCCCTTGTTCAGCAGGAACTCTGCAAGATATGCGCCATCCTGTCCTGTAATGCCAGTTATTAAAGCTGTTTTATTCATGTTCAGTCCCTTAAAAAGCTCCTTAGATTTAAAAACTAATATACTTTATTCATTAAAAATATTTCGCTGATTTTTTGTTGATGTTGAGTCCTGATATTTTTTCGCTGATTTTTGTTGATGTTAATCCATGACATTAGAAACAATTATTATTTCACCCGCTTTTACAGGGGCGAGGAATCTTATTGAATGCAGCAGTATTTACCGTAGAAAATATTCCGCTCATCAAGAAAGGCGATGATATAGCCCGTATTTTGACACAAAGGACACAACTCAGTGAACACGATATCATTGCCATTTCTTCTACTGTTATTTCCAAATCCGAAGGAGGGGTAATTTCCCTGAAAAACATGAAGTTTACAGAAAGGGCAGAGCTTATAGCTATAAATAATAAAACCGACCCGCGGTTTGTCCAGGCTGTGCTTGATGAAAGCGTTGAAATATTGCTTGAATCCCCTTTTCTTCTTGTCCGTATGAAGAACGGCAGTATATGCGTCAATGCAGGAATTGACCATTCCAATGTAGACGGCAGCGACAATATCCTGCTGTTGCCTCAAGATCCTGATAAGAGCGCATCTGGCCTGAAAAAATCATTATTTAATTACACTGGCAAGAATGTCAGTGTGATAATCACAGATACCAACGGCAGGGCTTTCCGTATAGGACAGACCGGTGCAGCCATTGGATGCGCCGGGATTAAACCAACACGTGACTGGCGCGGTACAAAAGACCTGTTCGGCAGGGTCCTTGAAGTAAAAAACGAAGGCATTGTGGATGAAATAGCAGGTTTTTCCAACATATTGATGGGTGAAGGCGATGGCGGTTTACCAATAGTCGTTATCAGGGGTCTTGACCTTTATAGTGAATCTGATGGGATAAAAGAATTATACAGGCCTGAAAATGAAGATGTAATACGTAAGGCGATCCTTAAATCCCGGTCAGTTTGAACTGTTTGACCTCTTTTTTGACTTCAAAGAATTCTCTTGCAATATTTCCAACTTTTTCCCTATATTGCAAAGGCGTGAAAACACCGAGACGCCAGTTGTCAAGCTGCGCTTTCCCAAGTGATGCCACAAGATTTGAGGCTTTATCAATGCCAATCATTTTACCGTTAATGATAACCTGGGCTTTCATTTCAGCGATCACGGGTTTTTCAGGAATATCCACCAGCACATATCCAGGATCAATGCCTGCACTTTGCGCTATTTCGTTTTCGATCCTCTTCGTGTTTTTTTGAATATTTGTGACATCAATGTTCACAGAATGAAAATCAGTATATAGCGCCCGCTTAAAAAGCTTTCTTTCATCCAGCCTGTTTGCTATCTCGGATGCGTAGCCTCCTGCTTTTTTCATTTCAATCATGAAAGTGCAATCATCCATTCTCCTGAGTAACTTCGGGTCAAGTCCATTCTCTATCATATATTGCGCCGCATGATGGCACATGGATTCTGCGATCCTGCTGACATGATGGAAATATACCGTAGGATGCATAAGGAATCTTGATACAAGCAGGGATTCTGCTGCCTGCAACCCTCCGATATTCAGTACAAGTTTATTTTCATTGAACTTCAGTTCATGTATTAACCTTACATGGTCAATGAGGCCAAAAGCCACACCCGTATAATGGGCATCCCGTACAAGATAATCCATCCTGTCAACATCAATTTCGCTGTGTATTATCTGTCCCGGATTTGTTTCTCCCCTGATGTGGCGGGCAATGGCGGATGGAGATAAAGAATAATCTTTGATTATATCGGAAATTTCTCCTTTTCTTAATAATTCTTCTATATCTTCATGGCTTTTTCTCGTATAACGTGAGATCACTTCTTCGGTCGCATGTGAAAAAGGCCCATGTCCAATGTCGTGGAGAAGTGCTGCTGCCAGAAGTTCATTACGTTGCTGCTCATCCACCTGTTTTATAAGTTTTTTTGCAAGATGATAAACACCGAGTGAGTGCTCAAAACGCGTATGATTTGCACCGGGGTAAACCAGATTAGAGAAGCCCAACTGCCTTATCCTGCGAAGCCTCTGTACCTGCGGCGTTTCGATCAAAGAAAGCGCAAGTTCGTCAAGTTCAATATAATCATGTATCGGGTCGCGAATTACTTTCATAGGTTATTTTCACTCCCTCGGATACCAGGGTCATTGAAGGCTTTGGGCTTATCCAGAGAATTACTTTATCCAAATGATCCTGATCAGGTGAGTTCATAAATTATTTTTCCTTCCATTGATGCGTATCTTCCAATAGTGCCGGGAATCTTTTGGTCGCGTTCATATTCTTCCCTGGTTAATATTATTACATCAAATGCATATTCTAATTCACTCAGAACACGCCTCATTTCAATCATTAATTTCCGTCTTTTTTCGTTAATTGGTGAAATTATTAAAAGATCAACATCGCTTCGGTTATCTGCTGTTTCGCGCGCCTGCGAGCCGAAAAGGATGATTTTTTCAGGATGGAATTTATCCACCAAGCGGCGCACGGCTTCATTAAGGAGTTCCTTGCTGATCATCGATATACCTCTACATTAATCGAGGTATCAGTAGAGCAAATTAACCGCAGATGAACGCAGATGAACGCAGATATTTGTTTAACGATTTTATCGGGAGGGAACACGGATTGCATGGATGACACAGATACGCACGGATTGAGGATATCCGTGAAAATCCGTCCGATCCGTGTCATCCGTGTTCTAATTAACTGCTCTTTTCCCTTATGGTCGTATTGCTCGATGGATTTCTTCTCGGTTCTAGTGGTTTTGGACATTCTGAATATATCTATAATTGTAGATGTGTGTTAAATATATTCTCTTTTATTCATATCCACATGCATCTTTAAGCGCCGGGGCAAGCCCCAGACCCCCCCACGGTTGCGCCGCCTGGCGGCGGAGCTTTCGAGTTCAATCAATTTACTAATTTTATATTATAAGTTTTAATGCAGTTTTCAGGTCAATTGGTTTTATAAGATTCCTTACAGAATTAAAATGGTCATCATCTGTCAATATATGTTTGACATTCTCAACTATTCCGGTTGCTGCGATGAGAGAATCCGCTGTGGGAATATCATATTTCAGGCGCAATTCTCCAGCTCGTGTAGCGATAGTTCTGTCCACATCCACAAAAATAAGATTGGAGGTAATCAATTTGCCAAGGTCGCTATGCATACCTTCTTTATCTTTCATGCCGCGTATCTTGATAAGTTCCGTTATCGTAATCACTGAAGCAAGTCCAGTTATTTTTTTATTATGTATCGATTCTGCAAGTTCAAAATATGAATCATCCATGAGCAAGTCAGCTACATGTATCGTATCGATCAAGATCGTGTTCATCTAATACCTGTCTTCTTTACGCATATCTTCGATTTGCTTTCTCACAGCTTTAGGATCAAGATCAGACCACGATCCGCAAAGCGTTCGAAGATCCGTTGGGGGCAGGATTTTAATATAACCATCCTCCTCTATAATGATGAGCTTTTCACCTTTCTCAAGCCTGTACTTTTTTCTGATATTCGCAGGTATCACTATCTGCCCTTTTGTACTCATGGTTATAGTTTCCATATCTTACTGGTAAGACGGCATAGAAAATATATTTTATCATACTTATTAGAAAAAGCCTTTATACAATAAAACGATATTTAGGTTTGATAACCATGATAAACGCGAGGGATCGTCTTTTACACCATTGAATCGCTAAGGAATAAGAAAATAAGCATTTTTGACACGACGCTGCGTGACGGGGAACAGACTCCTGGCGTATCGCTTACATTTGATGAAAAACTTCTCATAGCCCGGCAGCTTGATAAACTCGGTGTTGATATTATTGAGGCGGGTTTCCCTATGTCATCTGAGGGAGAAAAAGCTTCAGTCAGGAAAATTGTGGATGCAGGGCTAAACCTTAAGGTATGCGGACTGGCAAGGGTCATAAAATCCGATATTGATACCTGCCTTGATTGTGGGGTAGACATGGTACATACTTTTGTTTCTACTTCCGATGTCCAGAGGATATCAACTATCAAGAAAAGCAGGGACGAAGTTTACAGCATGGCAATTGATGCAGTGGAATATATAAAAGACCATGGAGCAAAATGCATGTTCTCTGCCATGGATGCAACCCGCACGGATACAGATTATTTGATCAATATTTATAAAGGTGTGGAGTCTGCGCATTGTGACATAATAAACGTGCCCGATACCGTGGGCGTGATCGTGCCATCTGCCATGTATAAATTGATAGGTGAAATAGCAAAGAACGTCAAAATCCCAATCGATGTGCACTGCCATAATGATTTCGGGCTTGCAGTTGCGAACAGCCTCGCGGCTGTGGAAGCAGGAGCGAGCCAGGTACAGGTCACGATCAATGGTCTTGGCGAGCGTGCAGGAAATGCAGACCTTGCTGAGACTGTAATGGGATTGCATGCATTGTATGGCGCAAAGACCAATATCAATACAAAATATATTGTTGAGACATCTCATCTTGTGGAAAGATTGACAGAGGTGAGGATGCCTCCGACAATGCCTATTGTCGGAGATAATGCTTTTGCCCATGAATCAGGCATACATACGCACGGGGTTCTCGTACGGTCAGATACCTTTGAGCCTGGCGTCATGACGCCGGAAATGGTGGGACACAAAAGGCGCATTGTACTCGGGAAGCATGCAGGAAAACATGCCGTAAAACAATCGCTTGAATTCGCAGGACTGCACCCAGATGATGAGCAATTGAATGAAATAATGAAACGCATCAAGGATATTGGCGACAAGGGCAAACGTGTCACAGATGCTGATCTCTATTCTATTGCAGAATCCATAATGGGTAATATATCAAAATCTGAGCAGGCTATCGTCCTGAAAGAAGTATCAGTCATGACAGGGAACATTATAACCCCGACAGCGACTGTAAAAGCCATCGTTAACGGACAGGAGCGTCTTGGCGCTCATATCGGCGTCGGGCCAGTTGATGCTGCGCTAAATACAGTAACAAGCATTCTTGGCGAGTATAAATTCAAATTGCGCGATTTCAGGATAGAAGCCATTTCAGGCGGATCTGATGCACTTGCAGAAGTTCTCATTGGAGTTGAGGATGAGAAGGGCAGGATCGTTTCAGCGCGCGCAACGAATGAGGATATTGTAATGGCATCTGTTGAAGCATTGGTGGCTGCAATTAACCAGTTGATGAGAAAGAGATGAAGGTTTCGAAACTGTTTAAACAGTATTAACCCTGTTTTTGCCCTTCTTGTTATTCCCCCTTTCCTGCGCACTCAAAACCGCTGCCATTGAAATGGCTTCTCCACTGGAATTCATACTTTAGTATTACTTTCACCCCGCTTTGCCATCATCTATATGCTCATAGAGTTATTTTTCATTAAGGTGACTGATATGAATTTATTCCGGAGCGGTCTCACAAGACGAGCATCTGAACATATACGAAACGAGAGAAGAAGTCAATTCAATAAGATACCTGGAACAACAATTCGAGACATAGAAATAAAAACACGGTGAGAAGAACTATTATATGAACATTCCGACAGTTAATAATATACAAATTTATATTACTACACTTATATTACTTGTAGCAACATTGACATTTTTATTTGGACCTGGTATCCTGGAAAAAAAGAAATTAGAGAGACGTGAAAAAATAATGTTGAAAAATCATTTAAAAGAATTCGTATCTTTTTGGAAGAATGAGAGCCGCATCATTGACATTGACAATGAAATAAAAGGACTAAATAAAAAAGGAAATGAGATTGATGAAAGCAGAAAAGAATTTGAGAGAAAAGGTAATGAGCTTGTTTTAGAAGTGGAGGCATTTCTTGATAAAATATAATATAGATATAATCCTGTCTTTGCTAAAACTTTTCAGAATAAAGTTAGTGAATAGTGATTATGCCATATCCTTCATGGGCCTATCGTTGTCCTAATTGTTGGAGTACAAGTATCAAAAAACGAACTCGTTTGGGTGGGTATTACTGCCAGTCTTGCGGTACGATATTCCAGCAGCCTGTAAAGCAAGACTAAAGTATACTTGAAGATATCGAGGATACGGGGAAAGAAAAAAGAACTTGATAGCCTGAAGTATGGATTCAGTTGAATTGTCAATCTCCCTGCTGTCCTCTCAGCTCAGGTGCCCGGGGGGCTTGTATGCGTATGCGCGCCGCGCGCCTGGGCGCGGGCCGCGATCGGGATTTGGATTCTTGATGAACGGATCGTGAAGAGTTACCGGTATCATTCCAGGTGAGAGGGTTGGGGTGCGGGGAAGGGGGAGAGGGATTTAACTCATCCCTGATTTCAATCGGTTTTAATTCGGTGGTTATGAGTGAGTATTCAGATGCATTTTTGGACAGGATTACAGGATTTACAGGATGGACATTTCAATTAGTTTTACATTCCTCACCAACGTTTATTAACATATAATTACGATTCCTATTAAATCATGCAACTTACTTTTAATCGGGGAACAATCGCGATCAGTGGGAATATGCGAATCCCAAACTCAACATGGGATGAGCGTTCCGGTACATTCAAAGCAATGGCTTTGCACTATAAAGATATTATTGATTACCTGAAAAATTCAGGCATCGAATTTAAGGATAATGTCCTCGATCTCTTACCATGTCCTGATCTTCATAGCAACATTATATTGAGGGATTATCAAAAACAGGGTCTTGATGCATGGATCCTAAATGGCCAGCGAGGAGTGATCATATCACCAACAGGAAGCGGTAAAACCGTTATTGGTATGAAGGCTATATGCTTGCTGAATACTCCAACAATGGTGATCGTTCCGACCCTTGACTTACTTGACCAGTGGCGTACCAAACTGAAGGAAGAGTTTAAAATCGAAGTGGGAATGCTTGGCGGTGGGGAGCATGATATTAAAGCCTTAACGGTTTCTACCTATGACTCTGCTTACATACATGCCGAAAAACTTGGCAATAAGTTTGGTCTTATAATCTTTGATGAAGTCCATCACCTTCCAGCCGAGAGCTTTAAACAAATTGCTGAGATGTTTGCTTCACCGTTCAGGATGGGTCTGACTGCTACCTATGAGAGGGAAGACGGATCTCATAGAGAGCTTAACAGGCTAATGGGTGGGAAGGTATTTGAGACGAAGATAAGAGAGCTTGCAGGAGAGTACCTATCACCTTTCAAGATCCAGAAGATTGTTGTTGAACTGACAGCAGAAGAACAAAAAGAGTATGATCTAAATCATGGAACCTTTACGGACTACCTGAGGAAAAATAATATCACAATCAGGACCCCACTGGATTTCCAGAAGATTGTAATCAGAACCGGAAGAGATCCTGACGCAAGGAAAGCACTTCTTGCAAGGAATAAGGCAAGGGACATCGCCCTGAACAGTGTCTCGAAGATAGAAAAATTCTCAGAAATCCTGAAAAAACATAAAGAAGGGAGATTATTCGTTTTCACTGAACATAACAAACTGGTTCACGAAATATCAAAGAGATTTCTGATACCAGCCATTACATATAGAACCGCAATCAAAGAAAGGAGCGATATTCTAAACAGGTTCAGATCAGGAGTATATAGGGCGGTTGTTACATCGAAAGTTCTTGACGAGGGAATAGATGTTCCCGAAGCTGATGTTGGCGTAGTCTTAAGCGGAACAGGCAGCGAAAGAGCTTTCATACAGCGGTTGGGAAGGATACTCAGAAAGAAAGAGGGAAAAGAAGCTATCCTTTATGAAATCGTATCGGGTGAAACAAGTGAGATTAACACGGCAAAAAGGAGAAATAAAGCCCTAAGGTAAGAAAAATGCTAACCAGTGACCTTCTTGTTACAAAAATCCACAACGGAAAAATAGAGCCTGTTTATGCTACGCTTGACCAGAAGAACCTGGAAATTTCAAGCTCGATTATTAACCTGTTCCAGGAACATATCGGGAAAACATATGGGGAACTTATTGAAGAAATCGAAGGTTTTGAGGAGATAGATTACCGCTTAATCCGGGGACTAACTCAAATTCTTGAGAGAAGATGCATTATTGAAATGGATTCGCTCATAGAACCGGTCACTGCAAGAAGAACTGTTTTTGAGGAATGCAATGGCGCAGTTAGTGATATTAAGGAACGGAAAGAAATTATTGAAAGGGTTGCCAGAAGGCTGTCTATTGAAACCGATGATTTTGAAAAGACTTTGTGGGCAGATATGGAAGAGAATCTCTTAATAAAGGAATTCAAGACCATAGCACCTGAAAACCTGCTCAGACAATATAATCTATCCCTGACGCAAACACTTCTTTTTAAAGCATGGGGTATGGAAATTCAGATAGAAGGAAATTACCAGGATGTCTTCTGGAAGATTAAACAGCTTGGATTAATGTACCTTATTCAGGATGGAAAAATAATCATCGATGGTCCTGTTAGCATATTCAAAATGACTGAAAGGTATGGTACAGCTCTGGCAAAGTTGTTGCCGACTATCATGAAGTGCAGCAAATGGAATTTGAAGGCAAGTATCCTGAAAAAAACAATGCAGGGAAAAAAGATTTATGATTTTACTCTGGATAATACCAGACAGATCTTCAATATAGAAGTATCTGATCCTGATATCGAGACTTTTGATAGTGCCATTGAAAAGGAGTTCTCTTTACTGAACTTCAACGGATGGTCATGTAAGAGAGAACCAGCATTCATAAAAGCAGGTCAGTATGCCTTTATTCCTGATTTTTCACTTGAGAGAAACGGTACCAGGATATACGTTGAAATCATTGGCTTCTGGACACCTGAATATCTCAAGAATAAGATTCAAAAGATAAATCTGTTGACAGAAAAGAAAAACTTGATACTCCTGGTGGATAATGACCTTGCTTGCTCAGGCTCGGAATTCAAAATTGATAACCTGATTTTCTATAATAAGAAAATACCATATCTTGAGATACTAAAAATCTTGAGACGATATGAGGAGAAACAACTCACTGAAGAAGTTGAAAAGCTTAAAAACATTGAAATTATTTTGCAGGGGAGCGTTATTAATCTTGATGAAATCGCAAGAAAATATGGTGTCAGCCTGAATGCCTTAAAGACTATGATACAGCAGAAAATCAACAGGCATTTGCTCATCGGAGACCAGCTTGTAGATAATCAAACTGTTAAAACAGTTCAGAGCGAACTGGATGGCATTAAAAAACATAGTGAAGCCATTATTATTTTCGAGAAATACGGAATAAAAAGCCAGCAGATGCTTGATGTTCTTGGTTACAAAGTTAAATGGGTCGGACTTGATCCTGAAAATGCAGAAATATCGAGAGCATAAAGATATTGGTGAATAATGTGAGAATAATAATTCCAAATGGTTGACTTATAGCGTTTCTTACGATCCGATGTTATCGTTTGCCCTGGGTATTTCACTGATCTTTTCACTGGCCTTTAAAGTTCCACCACTCTCTTTTTTTGTAATTGAGTCCCTGGCATACCCGACACATGCGGCAAGAATGGTTTCTACATCCCCCGATGCATCCATTCCTGCTGCGCCTTCATGACCGCCTCCGGTACCATTGAATCTGGCGCTAATATCTTCCATCAATTTTGCAAGGTTTATGCCCGCGTTCTGTATCTCCCTTCTTGCCCTGCCGCTCACCTTTACAACATCATCCCTTTTTGCGCCAACAAATGCAACGTCTGCGCCTATTGAGACAAGGCTTGAGGCTGCTGCGCCTCCGAAAGAATTCACATGCGATGAAACGATGATCCAGTCATCCACGCGTTCTATTATCGAGCGCTGGGCTGCTTTTAAGAAGGCAATTCTCATTGAGACATCCTGCGGAACTGAGGAAAGAAGATCAATAACTTCGTTGTATTCTATACCGCTTAGATCCATAAGTTCAGCAACAGCTTTGAATGAATCAGATGATGCATGCCTGAAGTTGCCTGTGTCCGTGATGATTCCTGATAGCAGGGCAAAAGCAGTTCGCCGCATAATGGGTGCGCCCATTTTTTTCAAGACTTCAAGAACTATCTCGGCTGTTGAACTTTTATTGCGGTGAAGATGAAAAGCTGAATTCTCAGAAAGTGACGAGGTCGAATGATGGTCAATAACAGCATAAGACTTTAATGGAAACCCATTCAGCTGGGCAGGTGTGGACGTGTCCACAACGACCACAAAGTCATAATCTCCTTTTGGCGAAAGTACATATTCTATATTTAACTGGCCGGCAATCTGGGACGCAACCCTGTCGCATCCGTCCACAACTCCAATCGTTCCACCGATTGCTTCTTTTAGCGCAAATGCGCTTCCAAGGGCATCAGGGTCCGCATTCCTGTGACATAAATAAAGAATGTTGTTATAGTCCAGCAGCTGGTTATAGAATTCAGATTCGTCTAACTCCATAATTACTTGGCGGCCGGAGTACCGATCGCCTGTTTAAGCTGCTCCTGTAATTGCTGGAATCTTTTCTGGATGCGTTCTTCCTGTCGTGTAATAGTCTCTGCACGCAGTCCAAGCATATCTTTTTTCTCAACAAGGACATTTTTCGTTTTTTCACGCTCGGTTTTAATGAGCAAATCTCCGATTGCCCTGTAAACTACAGCGTTATCATCAAGTTTTTCAATTTCTGCCAGAGCCAATTCCGTTTCTTTTAAATTGATCTCAACCTGGTTCTTCTGGGCTGCCAGGGCTTGAGCCTGCTGCTGTATCTGCTGCAACTGTGCAAGCTGGTTTTGAATTTGTGGGGGTAATTCTGAACTCATTTAATTCACCTGTAAATCTGGTGTAGTATTGTATATCCTCAATTTATAACTTGTGTATCAGAGATTAAAGAACACATCTCGTATGTGATTTTTATGAGCCGCAGCCATCCGTTCAAGGCAGCCCTCATCGAAACTGTGTCATTAGCTTCAACTTTTAAAACAAGAGTATCACCATCGAGCATAAGTGATGTTCTGGTGCGCTGGTAATCCTGGTCAAGTTCCGGTAGTAATGCTTCATAGATTATGCTGGCAGCATTTCCGGCATTGAATTCAAACTCTGCGAGAACTTGCATAGATGTGATAAGCGTCTTAATGTTATTTAGATTATTGGAATATGGATCAACTCATTTGAGAGGGCCATGTATGCCCTGACCCTGTTGAATCAGGAGCATAGTCATAAATCGTCTACTTATGACCCGGTGCTTCTGCCAGCTTGACACTCCTGGGAATGGTCGTATTCAGAGCGATATTGCCAAACACCTCCCGTACCTTTTCTTTGATATCCTTTGCCAGGTTTGTCCTTTCATCATATATGGTCAGAAGAACAGCGCCCACTTTCAGGCTTGGGTTCAGGTCTTCTTTCCTGAACTGGGAGATTACATTCATAAGCTGGTCACTCCTTCAAAAGCATAGTCATGATCCTGGGTTTTTCAAATTCAAGACCTGATGCCTCTAGGGTAAGCACATATATTTTCTCAGTTCGCTGCAGAAGCCCCTCTTTCTGGGCTGCTTCCAGGATTGCATCAATTGTATCGTAGTTTTTCGAGATTAGATTGTAAAGTAAATCCCGAATTTCAATTGGCTTTAACTTGATGGCGCCGAGTGCGGAGAGAAGTTCAAGGCCGGCGTGGATTTTGGGGTGGGTTGCTGCATACGAGCGGGCATTTGGGCTTATTCTTATGTTTGCAGATATGGGATCAATCCGTGAACTGAATATGGAATTCTTACACAAGAACTGGAATTTCCTTGGGTACTCTGCCGAGGGGGCAACTCAATATTCATGTTTATAAAGAATACAAACTTCTCCCGATATGGAGAATGATCTGCTAACTTCAAAAGTATAATCAGAAGCAATTATACATTAATAGGTTCTCTTTTGATCTTTGGAGATGTTTTCTTAGTAATTGAAGCCCTCTTAAGCTTAGGCATTCCCGTATTGAATCCTAAAGCTTGAAAAACCTTGACACATTCTCGGCTATGGAGTGTTTTATCAGGATGAGGAGGAAATAATGCTTGGGATTTGTCTGAACCAGTCATAACTACTGTACGAGCATCCTTCTTATTTCCTTCCAGTGTCTCAACCCAATAGTCAGAATCCCCGTTAGGAAACTGGTTAAGAATATCATTGACATATTCTTTCAACCTTACTTGCCTTTTATCGGCTTCTTTTGTTTTTGTCATAATTTACTGTATTATTTTATAGGTATATAATTCTTTGCTTCAAATTGGTAAATTGTTTGTAATATATTTTTTAATAATATAACGCTATTGTCACATTTAATATTTAGTTGATAACAAATATATGTCATGAATTGACACAAATGTAATACTATCATTTGTTTTGTAACGCCGATTTGTTTGAATAGGATGCAAAGGGCTTTTTATAAGCAGGAATACCCTTATGATAATCCGGGTGGGTCGTGCCAGATTATTGTGGCTATTGGCGACATACGTGCAAGTCAAGGAGGACATTATCTAATGAGGGCTTTGAACGAGATGTAATTAAAATGCAAAATGCTTTAAGTAAGGCAGAGGCGCAATCACAAATTATGCGGTAAAACCATTCGTCATTCATCACTATTCGAAAATATTAATGTTTATAGATATTGTCGTGATGATCATAATCTTCCAGAGTGACGATTTTTGAATCCTCATCAACAGAGAAAGTTAGCACAAAATGTTTGTCTACATGAACTCTTTTCCAATCATTCAAAGGCGCTCGAAGATTCTTATATCGGTGAGGATTTAATAATATTTCATCTATCTTTTTTAGAATGATCTCAACTTGTTTTCTGTTCTTTTTTGCCAACTTTTTGAGGGTCTTTTCAAGTTCCGGCTTTATCTTCAAAGTATACATGAATCAAAGGCCTAATCGATCCCTCAAATTTTCAACAGTTTCCACATCGACAGCCTTTTGCTGATGTATTTTCTTCGCCTTTTCTATATACTCAGGTTTTAACTCTGGGTCGAGTATCTCTTCTTCATATTGCATTGCCATAAGGTCTATGGCAGCACTCTTATCATTCAAGTCGTATTTGGCTTTTACAATATTTAATATCCTGTTGGTATGTTCATTAATGTTTATTATGGCCTGAACCATATATATCGCCTTAATATCATGTTTATTTCGTATTAATATATATCTTTTCATTTGAATGATTCCCGTTCATTTAGGCAGATACTTCTTTTTTCGAATCCCAGAATCTCTGGATGACTACTGCCGGCATGGAGCGCCGGGTGAGAGGTTGGGGTGCGGGGAAGGGGAGAGGATGGTTGCGTATATATTTTTAGATAATTAATATTATATTATTTTCCAGTTGAACCAATACACACGTACCAGTTCAGATGCTCTTTTAAAAAAATCTTTATTTGCGGGAGGGAGATTCATTTCTTCTATGTCTGGAAGACCGAAAAGGCTTGGAGCAACACCTATCGCCAGCTTAACGTGAAACTCGTAGATGGAACGGCACATGTAGCAAATTTCAAGTTCACATAGCAACGTGGACTTTCTGGAGAGAGTGGCTCCCCACCATTTTTTGCTTGGGAAAAAGGAGTGTATCGTATGGTTAGACATAAAAATTGACCAACGCCAGCTTGATGAGCCTTTTCAGGAACTCATGAAAGGGTCTCAGGGATTTTTCCGAGGGCCTCATCGATATCTTCTGCTAATTCAAAAGGAATTCCTACAACCACCTCATCATCTCCGTATTTGCTATGCTTTCTTGAGCCTTTGCATCCAGGAGATAAACTTAATTTTCCCTGCAATGGATTCACGGTACAATCGCTGCAAATTGATGCTATACCCCCGGTCTTGATTTCAACCGGCTTACCCTCAAGATATGCATGAGCCTGGATTATCCTCATTGCCCTGACGGGTTTCAGGTAAAGGATCAGGATATCGAATTTCTCTCTTTTATCTCCTTTAAAAGGAGTAATTCTTATTGAGCGGCCATTAATTTCAAACCTCTTTAACAAAGAAACAGCATTTGATGCAGCCTCCTGGCTCTTGTATCTGCCAGTACTGTTATAATAATTTCCTGGTGAATTTTCCGTATTGCAGAAAATATATTCACAAACACTGCATCCCTGGCTTGTGATTATAAAAGATTCACCATACCTTGCTTTATGCACTAATTCACAATATAAAAGTGGACTTTCAGTGCCTTTTTCATTGGAAATAAGAATGCTTACAGGATTTCCTTTTTCCATTAACCGCTTGATATTATCCAGCATAAAAAATCAATGGGTTATTGTTGTTAGCCCGTCAATATATCCGGTTTTCCGGGTTGTCACACTGATAGTTCCCTGTCCTGCCGCATTAAGCTGCAACGTTACCTGGCCTGCAGAATTTGTAATGCCTTCAGCGCTGATTCCGTCTCCAGAAACTGCAACTGTTGCCCCGCTTACCGCAGAACCTGCGCTTGTAATCGTAAAAGTAACATATGCTGTTACCCCGTTGGTTAGACTTGATGGGTTTGCGATAATAGCAAGCGATTGCTGGCCTGATACACCAAGACTTATACTTCCTGTGGAGAAACCGTTCTTTGTTGCAATAGCAGTAATTCCACCGGTGCCTGTTGAATTAACAAATAATATGGCCTGGCCGTTCTGGTTGGTGATCCCGCTTCCGCTAACAGCCCCAGTGAGTGTGACAGTTGATTCGGCAACAGCATTACCCCCACTTGTCACTGTGAAAGTGACATATGCAGGAACTCCTGCTGTGACTGTTGCAGGATTTGATGCTATGGACAATGATTGTATGCCGGTCGACGTGATAGTAGTAGAGCCTCCTGCATAGCCTGTCCTGCTCACAGATACAGTAATTGTGCCTGCTGTACCGGGTGTCACAAGTAGAATTGCTTTTCCATCCTGGTTCGTGATCCCGCTTCCGGATGCTGTGCCGCTTAAGCTTACAAGGGCATCATTAACTGGTGATCCTCCGGCTGTAACTGTGAGTGTGACATACATCGGAACATTTACTGTTACTGCACTGTGGCTTGAAGAAACATTTAATATTTGCTGGCTGGTGGATGTTATAGTGGTGGAACCTTCAGTATAATTCGATTTTCTTGCGATCGCCAGAATCGCCCCTGTTCTGGGAGGATTTACTTGCAGGACAACTTCACCATTACTGTTTGTAACTCCGTCAAGTGAAATTCCCGCACCGGAGAGATTCACCAGGACATCTCCAACAGGTTTTCCAACGCTGCTCGCGGAAAATGTCACAAAAGATGCCGTATTCGATGTAAGTAATATGGGCGTGGCGCTGATAACAAGCCCTGGAATGGCAATCATGGTTGTCGTTGCATTATAATAACCAGCTTTTCCCGCAGTAGCATTGATATTTCCACCTGACGTGGCATTGACAGTCAAAGTCAACATCCCGTTTTTATCGGTTAATCCTGCACCCAATGCAGACCCTTCGAGATTTACACTGGCGTTACTTATCACTTTATCATTGCCAAAAGTTATAAATGTGACATTAGTAGCCTTTCCGACATCAACTTCTTTTGTAAGTCCAATTATATATAATTGCGAAGATCCCAACCAACCGGTCAGAAACCTGTCAGAAGCAAATCCTAATATTAGTCCTCCGATCAATGCAATCAAAATAAACATTTTTGTTTTTCTATCTTCCTCGTATCTCCGAATAGTTCATCCCTCCGATATTCTATTTCAATTGTGATTAAGGTAAATATATATATATCTATCAATGTGGATTAAGAAAGGATGAAACCTGGCGAGATAATCTTCATATTCAGGTTATTAACATTAATTATTATACTCCAGCTAATCGATTATCAACAGCTGGTCATAATTCTTCGATCAATTGATCCAAAACTGGTAATTCTTGCAATTTTGCTTGAATTGGGAGGATTCCTGATATGGACCTTAAAATGGAAATTCCTTGTGGACAGGCTAAAGCAGGTAAAATTTTCAATCCTTTTCCTGGGGCTTATGGGAGGAAATGTCCTCAATACCAATGTAGCGCGCGCAAGAACATTTGGCGGTTTCGGAAGAGCGATGTTCCTGAAGAATGTAACCAATGATCTTCGTCATGCTAACTGGTATGCTACTATTGTCATGGACCAGACAACAAACAGCTTTGTGTTTTCAATCCCTGTGAGCTTTTCTTTACTATTTATATTCCTGTTCCTGGATATACCCCGGTGGCTATCAATTTTATTAGAAGTAATAGCACTCATACTGTTCCTGCTGGCATTTTTTGCATATCTTTCCAAACATAAGATTAACAGGTCTGCTCGAGTTTCATTCTTCTATTTGATCCTGAAGCGAACTTATTATTTTTCACTGTTCAAATTCATCAGGAAAAGGTTTGACTCATACCAAATATTTGAAGAACTTGTAATAACAGGTATTGATGAATTCGAAAAAACCTACAAATCGATCTTGAAAGACAGAAAAATTCTTTCAATGGATATTAGTCTTTCTGTTCTTATGTTTGCATTCATTTATTTAAAAACTTACATGATCTTCCAAAGTGTGGGATATGATATTACAGTTGCAGATCTCATCGTTTCCCTTTCCCTGATACTCTGGTTAAGCTCTATTCTTCCGATTCCGGGAGGCCTGGGAATAAAAGAATTGGTCATGATAGGTATCTATTCAATTGTTGGAATACCAATAACCATTGCGGTCATAGTTTCCCTGATGGACAGGGTGATCTATTTGTTTTTTGTAATTTTTATAGCATATGCAGCCATCTTTATAATGCGAATATTTCATATAGGACAAATAGGTCAAAGAGGGCAAAGCAAAGGATGATATGCAAGGTATCATTGATATTAGATAATTTGCGTATAAAGGAAAGTGAAAATTTGCATCGTGAAGATATTGTCCAGGAACTGATAAGAAAAGCAATACATGTAACCTCTATCATAATAGTCCTGACTTATTATTTTTTCGGTAAGGAAGCAGTGCTTCTTTTGCTCACGGTTTATTTGATCGTGATCCTTGAACTTGAATATTTCAGGATAGAATGGGGGAAAAAAATACCTGTATTTCATAGCCTTTTCAGGATAAAAGAAGCAGACAGGCTTGGAGGTCATGTATTTTTCACTATCGGTAGCATAATCGCAATTTCAGTTTTTTCTAAAGAAATTGCTTCGGCTGCCATACTTATGACCACGTTCGGTGATGCATCGGCAGCTCTCTTCGGGAAGGCCTTCGGACGGACATGGATCAAGGGATTGAAAAACAGGGCATATGAAGGCTGTGCCGCAGAGTTGATCGTTGATATTATTATTGGATTGTTTTTCCTGCCAAATTTAATCCTTGTACTCGTGATGGCAGGTACGGCAACGATCGTTGAGACAATTACCAATAAGCTGGATGATAATCTTTTGATCCCGCTTTTTTCAGGATTTAACGGGCAGCTTACATTTATTATTTTAACATATCTTAATTATCTTAATTAGTGGATAACTACAATATTTATGCTAATAGTAAACCTTATCAACAAAACAGTTCTTTTTCGCCGCCTTACATGCCCATTGTGTAGTCCTGAATACTGCGAAATCTTTATATAAAAAGACGAAATCGAATAAATGAGGATGAGCTTCTAAAAGGTATAACATATCTGTGGTGGCAGGTTCATCAATCGAGTGGCGTTTATGTGGTAAGTGCATAAGCCAAGTTACTATAAAATGATGCCATAATGTCTGTCTGTTATCTAGGATTGAAAATAGGAAATGAGGAGGAAAAGAAAATATGAAAGAAATATCAAGAAATAAAGTGATAGATCTCGCATTCACAGCAGCAATTGTGATGACAATATTTGCTGGAGCGGTGAGTGCAGAAACAGGTCAAATTGCAGAAAATATGGCCACAAGCAGTCCCATGATCATTTTTTCTGAAAACTTTGAATCCGGCTGGGGCAGCTGGTCTGCTAACAATGGTGTCTGGGAGGTTGGAAATTCGACTATTGTAAATTGTCATGGTGGTTTCAATTGTGCAGCAACCGTTCTCAACGGCAATTATCCAGCGGGTACAGGTAGCAGTCTTATC
>CABMCA010000053.1 GCA_902384525.1 uncultured archaeon | reverse complement strand
GGATGAAATAAATAAGCAGCGGGACTGCTATCCTGAACACATCCATGGGGAGTTTTAGAATGTACTCTCCCTTTAAGGAGAACATAACTATAATTGTAAAAAGCAATCCGATCAAAGCAGTGGGACCGAGCTTTTTCATAAATACATTATCATACCAGTCCTTTCCTCTCTTTTTCACAAGGACAGACCGTGTTATTATACCTGCAATAAAAGGAATCCCCAGGTAGATGAATACCGCTTTGGCGACTTCCCATATGGAAATGTCCACTACGGCGCCTGCTCCGGTTCCGCCTATCCATGCTGACAATACAGTTACAAATAAGTATGCCAGAACCGAATATAGCTCTACCTGGAATATTGAGTTCACAGCGACAAGAACGGCGCATAATTCATTATCTCCACCTGCCAGCTGGTTCCAGACAAGAACCATGGCGATGCATCGTGCAAGACCGATTATGATCAAACCTATCCTGTATTCAGGAAGGTCAGGAAGAAAAATCCAGGCAAGAGCGAACATTAGCACAGGCCCTATTACCCAGTTCTGCACAATGGATGCACTCAGTGCCTTTCCCTGCTGCTTCATTTTATAGAGTTCTTCGTATTTCACACCTGCAAGGGGCGGGTACATCATCCATATAAGGCCTATCGTAATTGGCAGGGAGACCTGTTCGATACGGACAGCATCTAATATTTTGGCCACCTGCGGATATGCAGCGCCTATAATTATGCCAGCTGCCATGGCAAGAAGGATCCATAAAGTCAGGAATTTACTTACTATGCCCAGGTTACCTGTTCTATCTTTTATTTGAGACATTGCATATTATAATGACGTTCCAGTAATAAAACCCTGATAAAAATTTCAAAAAAATTTGAACGATCATTTTCGAAAAAGAGAAAGCGTTTTTTCTCCATCCGGGGAAAGTGAATAGAATGCAAACCTGGAGCGTTTTATTTTGCATATCATTCCATTTTTTTCTAACATCATCAGATGATAGGAAACAGCAGGCTTCCTGGCTTTTAACTTTCTTGCCATCTCATCCATACAATGTTCTCGCTGCTGAAGCATCAGGAGAATCTCAATCCTGTGGGAATTTGCCAGGAGCTTTAATTTCCTGACAATTTCTTTTGAGGTTTGCCTTAATGGATCATGTTCTTTTTCCAGGTCCATGAGCCAGACTTTACGGAGTTTTTTGTCAGTAGGGCAGCAAAATTTTGCGGTTTTTGAAGCGCACAGGCATTTATTATTCATGATCCTTTGCATTTTATATCTTTTCATTGCAACTTATTCTTCTTTAAGATCAGGTGGGCTATTAAGATGAGCGATTATCCGTAGTTTCCATGGATCTATCAGGCATGGAAGCACCTGTTCTATGCGTTCGACAAATTTCATAGGCTAATTCGAATTACCTGGACTGGACATAGATCCGCGGCCCTTCTCACCATTTTCTCAAGCTTCTCTGGTGCCTCGCCTTCTCCAGGGTTATTTTCAATTCTATATTTTTCAACGACCTGGCTTGCAGCGTCTTTCTGGTTCTGTTCAAAGAAATCAGGGCACAAGTTCCAGCATGTTGTGCAGCTGATGCAACCATTGCGGTCGATAATTACTTTTATTTTACCTGGCATAATTAATGAAATGAGTATAATTGGCATTGATAGTATCAAGGTAATATAAATAATATGATGAATACGCTGCAAGCGCAAAGTATATGTGGATAAATGTGAATAACATTAAATGCTATTAAGCAAGGAGTGGTGTTTAAAATCAGGAGGATGTTATGGCATATACACTGGAGATATTAATAGTTATAATCGGAATTATTTATGGCTACATGAAACCAGGCAAAGAAGACCGCTCAGCATTATTGAAAAGAGGAGTGGTGATCGGAATAATCTTGGGTGCTATAATGGTAGTACTTGGATTATTAGGGGGCAGAACGATGCTGCTGCTTGGCAGTTTAGCCGGAGTGGCCGTATTTATCGAAGTTATAATCCTTGCAGTACTATTCATTATAGGCACCTACATAGGAGATATGCTGGAGCGCAAATAGTTAAAATTACAGTCAGATAATAAAAGGAGGAATACTATGAAAAGCAGCACAAAAGATCAGATTGAAGGCAAAGTTCGCAAAATAAAGGGCGGAATCAAGGAGACTGCGGGGGAACTCACCGATAACCCTAAACTGGAAGCAGAAGGCAAAGTAGAAAAACAGGTCGGCAAAGTTCAAGAAAAGGTCGGCCAGATCAAGAAAGTCGTCGGGAAATAGAATGCCGTGTGCAAGTGTTTGAGGACCCACAACCTCAAACATCTTCTTTAACTTTTTTTCTTTAACTTTTCCCTGAATTTTGCCACATCATCTTGTTGAAATCATTCTTGTTTCTGTACGCAAATATTAATAGTCATAAGTCAATATACGGTTATTTAAATTTAAACAAACCTGACGGGTAAAATATGCACTGGCGAGAAAAAGAATTGCTTAACGTACTGAAAAATGGAAAATTGACAACTACCGAGATAGTCAGCAGGGTAAATATGAGCAAGGCAACTGCCCTGAAATATCTGGATGGCATGAAAGAAAAAAACCTGGTTGATGGCGAAGAGATAGGCACAACAAAAATCTGGTTTTTAAAAAATGAAGAAGAAATAGTTAAAAAGAGAATCAAAATACTCGTTGCCGATGATGATAAAAATGTTATTAACATTATCCGGTATTCTATAGGTGATCAATACGAGATTTTGGAAGCTGCAAACGGGAAAGAAGCTCTGGGTATGGTCTTCGCCAGGTCACCTGACATCATGGTTCTGGATATCATGATGCCTGAAATGGATGGCTACATGGTCTGCAAAGAATTAAAAGAACATGATTCTACAAGGAATTTGCCAATAATAATTTTGTCTGCCAAGGCCACGATAGAAGATAAGCTTAAAGCGATAGGTTTTGGCATAGATGATTATATGATAAAACCTTTTGACCCAAGGGAATTAGAGGCAAGAATAAAAATGAGGTTAAAACGGACTTCTATGGATTAAGATGGTTATTATAATTTAAGTCCTGCCAGCTTACACCAATAACAACGATGCCATTGATCCTGAGGTACAGTGATTCGATATCTTTACCTGTGAGGCCGGTTTTGAGAAGTGCAGCTCTTTCCTCCCTGAACGCGAGCACCAAACTATTATTGCTGTTATTTCCGCTATCATTTATATCATGTATGTCCATATTATTATGCTCAAAGAAAAAATGCCCGTTTTTTTGGTCACACAATGAAGCTTCACTTTCTGTCATTTGTATTTACTCGATCAGCAACACCGTGACATGACCTTTTTTTCAGGAACTTTGTATGCCCACCCACTGAAGCTGTTTATATACAAAGTGCTTTCATTAGAATCTTCTTCTATGAACTTGATTTCTCCTTTATGCGTTTCAGCAGACCCGATCTTAAATTTCACTATATCTCCTATAGAATATCTCATTCATTTCACCTTCCTTATTGTGGAAATTTCTTGCTGACAGTGTACCAGGAAATTTGTTATAGGGATTGTGCCTTCCTCACACCAGATTTTGGCGGGAGGCAGGCACGATGAATTCCCACTCCCATAGTTCACTTGTATTGCAAACAATATACTGATAAATTCGTTGGTATTTAAAACTTTCCAATCGATCGTTTATTTTTAAACACGATATAATATAGTTGGACAAACAAATATGATGAAGGCAGAATTTTTGCAGAGGATTTATTAATACAAATAAGATGTTAAAGTAATTGCATGGATCTTCAGTAATAACAATTCTACGAAACATGACCAGGAAAGAAAAAAAAGCTAAAATTGATAATCCGCAAGGGCTATCCATCATGGATGCCTGGAGCATCATAGATACAATACGGGAACCTGTTGTTATTCTCGATTCACATCAGCGTGTGAAGATGGCAAATATTGTTTTTTATAAGATGTTCAAGATCCCGATCAAAGATGCTGAGGGCAGACCATTATATGAACTTGGGGGCGGCGCGTGGAATATTCCCGGCCTTAAGGAATTACTTGAAGATATTCCCGGGGATAGCCAGTTCAGGGATTTTGAAGTTGAGATGGAGCTTCCTGATACAGGGCGAAAGGTGATGTTGCTCAATGCCTGCCAGCTCAATCGGGCGGGTGCGGATATGATTCTCCTTGCGATCGAGGACATCACAGACAGCAAAAAACTGGAAGAATTGCGTTCTGAAAATGAGCGTCTCATCTTCGCAAACAAAACCAGATCAGAGTTTCTGGCAATTATGAGTCATGAACTGAGGACTCCTCTAACATCTGTCATTGGATATTCACTAATTTTGCAGGGAAGGACACAGGGCAAATTGAATAAAAAACAGATTTTTTTTGTGGATAATATTCTAAAAAGCAGCAAGCACTTACTTACCCTTATCAATAATATTCTCGATATGGCTAAAATGGAAGCAGGAAAGCTGGAAATGGCTATAGAAGAAATATCTGTGCCTGATACAGTAAATGAGATACTCGACATTATCAAAGAAAATGCCGCAGAACATAATATAATCCTGAAAAAAGAATTTGACCCTGAAATGAAGACTATAAAGGCTGACAGGCGGGCTGTTAAGCAAATATTTTTCAATCTGCTGGGCAATGCGATAAAATTCAGCAAGCAAGAGGGAGGAATTGTTACGGTATCAGTAAAAAGAGAGGGGGACATGGCCAGGATCTCGGTCTCTGATACTGGTATAGGGATCAAGGGAGAAGATATGCCAAGACTCTTCCAGGAGTTTGAGCAGCTTGATTCAGGAATAGCCAGGAAATATGAAGGTACAGGTCTTGGTCTTGCTATTACAAAGCACCTTGTGGAACTGCATGGGGGCAAAATCTGGGTAGAAAGCATAGCTGGTAAAGGGAGCAAATTTACCTTTTTGCTGCCGATTTCAGGGAAAAAGGAGAATGATCAGACTAATCAAACGAATTGATAAAAGAATCCAGACTCGCTCATTTCGTCATATTTATCTATCGAAGTCCAGCACAGCGCGAATTTTTGCCTTGAGTTCATTCAGGTCAAACGGTTTTGTGATATATTCGTCCGCCCCTAATTCCAGACCTGCAATCCTGCCTGTCTCACCCATTCCGGTTAGCATAATGATCGGAATTAATCTGGTCAATGGATCTTTCCTGAGCTTGTTGCATATCTCATAACCCGTCATGTCAGGAAGCATAATGTCTAATAATATCAAATCAGGAGCTTCGGCGTGCACCTTCCTTATGGCCCCGTCGCCAGTATACGCTTCGATAACTTTGTAATTATCATATTCAAGAGACATCTTCAATGTGTTGACTATCCACTTCTCATCATCTACAACCAGTATTTTGATCCGCATACCTTACTCATGTTTCGTCTGTCGTTATACTGTTTAAAGGTTTCATTATTATCTTATTCTGTGCTTATGATTTCATGTATGGTTTTTAACAATCTCTCAGCAGTGTAAGGCTTTGGCAGAAAAGCCTTTGCATGAGAGCTTCCGATCTTTGCAATTTTATCCTTCTCTGCTAATCCGCTAACTGCAATTACCTTAACCTCAGGGTTAATTTTATGAATCGCCCGGATGCTTGCATAACCATCCATGACTGGCATCATCATATCCATAAGAACAACTTTAACTTTATCCTTGTTCTGGGCATACAATGCCACAGCCTCAGCACCGTCGCTGGATATAAGGACTTTATACCCATATGTTTTCAATGTCGAGGAAGTAATTTCACGAATTGAGCCTTCATCTTCAGCAATGAGAATCAACTCTCCGTGCCCGATATACAATTTAAGCTGTTCTTCTTCTTTTTGTATTTCCGTTTTAATCGCTGGCAAATATACCTTAAACGTCGTTCCTTTTCCAACCTCGCTGTATACGTTTATGAAGCCATTGTGGCTCTTCACAATTGCAAGTGCTGTTGACAGGCCAAGTCCCGTACCTTTACCGAATTCCTTTGTTGTGAAAAACGGTTCAAATATCCTATCAATTATCCTGGGAGGGATGCCACTTCCGGTATCTGAAACTGAAATGATAACGTAAGAACCGACTTTTGCCTCTTTATGCATCCTTGCATAATTCTCATCAATAAAAAAATTCGAAGCTGTGATACTTAATACACCGCCATCCGGCATAACATCGCGGGCATTCACGCTCAGGTTCATTATGACCTGGTGCAGTTGTGTGGCGTCTCCTGAAATAGTAAAGAGATCTTTCTGTATATTGGTCTGGATTTCGATATTTCTTGGAAATGTCTCTCTTGCGACCTTCTCGATTTCTGCGATAACATGTTTTGCCGCAAGAGGGTTGCGTTCACCCTCTACCCCTCGTGCAAAAGATAGAACCTGCTTTATTAAATTAGCTCCACGCTGGCAGTTCTGCTCAAGAATAGTAAGCAATTTCTGGCTCGGTTCATCTTTGTGTCTTTCCTTTAACAGTTGCAGCGACAGCATGATCGGCGTCAGTACATTGTTGAGATCATGCGCTATACCGCCTGCAAGAGTGCCTATGCTCTCCATCCTCTGTGCGCGTAATAATTGCGCTTCAAGCATTTTCGTCTCAGTGATATCTTTGGCAATAATAGAGAGACCGGTCTTAGTTGGATAAATATTAATTTCAAAAATGAAATTTTTGTCCCCAACCTGGAACCCACTCTCTAAACGCCCGGGTTGCTGTGTTTTTAATGATTTGATATAGAACTGCTCAACTTTTGTCCCTTTTAGACCAGGGAAAATTTCCAGGAGAGATTTTCCAATAGCATCTTTCGCTAAAATCCCTGTAAGAACTTCAGATGCTTTATTCCAGTAAGTATATTTTAAATCTCTATCCATCGCATAGAATAGGTCATTAATGCTTTCAGTAAGCTCCCTGTAGCTTGCTTCTCTCTCTGCCAGTGCTTTGTTAGCTTCTTTTAGCTGTGCTGTCCTCTCCTGAACTCGCAGTTCTAACTCATCGTGCGCTTTGCGCAGCGCCTCCTGGGATTGCTTGCGCTCGGTAATATCCTGAACCTGAACAAGGTATCCGTATGGTTTGCTATCTGAATTGGAATACAATGGAGTAATGATTCTGTTGAAATAGGAAATCCCGGTTCTTGAGGTTTCATAAAAATTGATTTCTCTGATTTTATCGAAATCATAGACGATTTCCTCCTGGATCAGTTCTTGATCCTGCAACTTCATCCGTTTTTCTTCAGGGATAGTCGGACTGCTGAAGAGCTTCAAACCTTGTATTTTGTCCAACCGATCTATGCCGAACATGATCATTGCGGCCTTGTTGAGCTCCAGCAATACACCCTCTGAGTTGTATATACCAATGCCGATAGGAGATTGAGAGAAAATACTTCTTAGCTGTTCTTCACTTTGTCTTAATGCCTCCTCAGCCTGCTTGCGCTCTGTGATGTCGCGGAAGACCAGCACCACGCCCATGATCTTGCCGTCCCCGTCTCTTATCGGTGCACCGCTGTCGTCGATCGGGACTTCAGTTCCGTCCTTCCTCACAAGGATTGTGTGATTGGCAAGACCGACAATTTTTCCTTCAAGGAGCACCCTGGTGATGGGGTCTTCAACTTCAGCGCGCGTGTACTCGTTGATAATTTTGAACACATCGGTTATCGGTTTTGTCAAAGCCTCAGCAAGAGTCCAGCCTGTTAGTGCTTCCGCCACTGAGTTCATGAAAGTGATCCTGCCTTCGACATCGGTGCAAATGACCGCATCGCCGATACTGGCCAGGGTGGTGGCCCAGAGCCGCTCGCTTTCCCGCAATGCCTCTTCCGCCCGCTCGCGTTCGGTCATTTCAGCCTTCAATTCTTCATTAGTGTTTACAAGCTCTGCGGTTCTTTCCTCTACCTTTATTTCTAATTCATCATGTGCCTTTTGCAATGCCTCCTCAGCAGTTTTGAGTTCGGTTATATCTGTGGCAACAAGGTAAACTGTCGATACCCCGTTCAGTTGCATGGCATTGATAGAGATATGCGCCGGCACAGTGGTCCCATCCCCTGCCAGGAATGCGACTTCTCCTTTGCTGCCGCCTTTTTTTCCCTGCCGCAGCAGCTCATCGAATACCAGCCTGTCCGCAGGCAAAACAAATTGTGAAATTTCGGTGCCGATCATTTTTTCAAGCGCCGATTTGAGCATCCTCGCAAAACCCATGTTGCAATAAAGAAAGGTATCATCTTCTGCCAGTGTAACAGCACCTTCCTTCATTTCCTCGATAAGGATACGGTAGGGCTGATCAGCGCCTTTGAGTGTGTAAACCCTGTCGCCTTCTTCTGTTGATACGACCAGTGCATCGACCTCACCGCTTCGGATGGCACGCAGGGTCTCTTCAACTTCAGCCAGCCGTACCTCAAGCTCCTGGTTTTCGTGTAAAAGTTCTTCTTTAGTTTTATTTTTCTTCATATTCTCATTTCTTGGGGCGCAAATCCAGCCCTACTAGAATGCGTTCTTTATCTGACATATCACCGATAATTCTCCTTAAAGGAAGAGGAAGTTTCTTGATGAGCGTGGGCGCGGCGATTATCTGCTGATCTTTAGCAAGAACAGGTTGTTGATAGATATCGATTACCTCAAGTTCATAGCGGCCTTTAAGATTTTCTTCGCATATTTTCTTGACATTCAGGATAGCTCTTGTGGATTTTGGAGTAATGCCGGTAATGTATAAACGCAGGACATATCTTTCCTCCCCCGATTTTGCAATTGCCTCCTCAAATTCTTCCTGGGTATATTTTATCTGTGTATCTTCCATAATTCTTGAATCTCCAGTAAGCTCCTTACGTAGTATTCCATTTTCACTTTTCCTTGAGCGGACGCAGGTCAAGTCCTACAAGGACACGCTCTGTATTCGAGAGGTCCCCGATAATTTTCTTCAAAGGCTGGGGAAGTTGTCGCACAAGGGTCGGGATGGCAAAGATCTGGTCGCCCTTCGCAAGCTGCGGGTTTTTCAGCAGATCGATTACCTCGATTCTGTATTTGCCAGCCAGATGCTCTTCACATAGTTTTTTCAGATTGTTAAATGCTGTTATCGATTTAGGCGTCTGTCCAGCCACGTACAGTCTTAGCTCCCATGATTCCGGTTCGGTTATATCATCGGTTATATCATTCATTTAATGTTCCTCCTGCCTTTTTTGGTTGGCTCATTACCCGTACTAACATCTGCCTTGCGAATATGCGCCATTTCTTTCCGGGCTTCTATATCTGTCTCCTCTTGCAGTTTTTCTTTCTGGGTAAGCATATTCTCTTCTTCTTCCTTACCTTCAAACTCTGCGCGAAGTACTGCGATCTGCCCTTCTATCGCTTTGCGCTGGCGCTCAAGTTCACGCTTCTTGAGTTCAATCTCTTCTTTACGCATAAGATCTGATATCTTGTCCTGTACCTCAACCGCGGCTCTCGCAGAGCCTGTCAGCACGCCTGAGGGACCAAGATACACATCTATCAGGTCTATACCGTTATCGGTCAACAGGAATTCACGTATCTGATTGGAGTGGGCCATGCCGCGTGACTTTAATATATACAATCCGCGGTTACGTTCGCCCCCGATCTCAATATCGCGAAGTAGCAGCCATGTATCCATTAAGGATGAGATACCGAACTCTGTCTGTTCAAGAGCACCTCCGGCGTGCGACAGGTTCGTAAAGAGAGCCGTGATCTGTTTCGCTTTCAGGAAATCAATAAGACGCGCCAGCATTGATTTTACCTCAGTTTCACTACCTATAGCGATTAAATTTGTAATCGGGTCGATGATAACGACTCTCGGCTTAAATTCATCTATCAGCTTTGCCATCTTTACAAGATGCATTTCCAGGCCGTAAATCGTGGGGCGCACAGCGTAAATTTCCAGAAGGCCTTTCTTTATCCAGGGTTCAAGGTCAATGCCTATTGAGCGCATATTGCGGATAATCTGGTTCGGAGCTTCCTCAAATGCAAAATAGAGACATCGTTCACCGCGCTTACATGCTGCATCAGCAAAGCTGGCAGCAGTACTTGATTTACCTGTCCCGGCCGTACCTGAGATAAGAATACTGCTTCCGCGATAGTATCCCTTTTCTCCAAGCATAGTATCAAGGCGGGGGATGCCTGAGGATATCCGTTCATTGGATACATCGTGCTGCAATCCGATTGATGTAATGGGCAGCACTGAAATCCCCTTTTCATCTATCAGGAATGGATATTCATTTGTGCCATGCAGTGAACCGCGGTATTTGACGACACGCAAACGCCGGGTGGTAATCTGTCCTTCCACCCTGTTGTCAAGAAGGATAACGCAGTCTGAGACATATTCTTCCAGCCCGTGCCGCGTCAGAGTACCTTCGCCCCTTTCTCCTGTAACAACTGCAGTAACGCCTTTTTCTTTCAGCCAGCGGAATAACCTTCGAAGTTCGGCGCGAAGTATGCCTTCATTGGCTAATCCGCCGTAGAGCGATTCTATCGTATCAAGCACTACCCGCTTTGCGCCGATTGAATCGATAGAGTGGTTGAGGCGGATGAACAGCCCTTCAAGATCGTACTCACCTGTCTCTTCGATTTCACTTCGCTCAATGCGAACGTGATCGAGAGACATCTTTTTCCTTGCTGTAAGATCGTTCAGATCAAACCCTAAAGATGCGACATTCTGAGCCAGTTCTTTCGGTGATTCCTCAAATGACATGAAAACGCCGGGTTCGTTATATTGAATTGCGCCGCGAACAAGAAATTCCATCGCTAACAGCGTTTTACCGCACCCTGCACTGCCGCATACCAGAGAGGGACGACCTTTCGGTAATCCCCCATCTGTTATTTCATCAAGTCCCCTGATGCCTGTCTGGCATTTTGGCAGGCCCTCCATGGATTTTACATTACTTTTTTCTTTAGTCATTGGATATCTCCCTTTTTTTATGATTTCTGCTTTCCACTACATCGTGGTTATTAATCAGGTTTTCCACTTTCGATAGTTTATTATTTATCCATATATATAGCCTTATTTAAACATGACGGTATATATTTTCAGATTGCAGCATATTAATTGAACTTGGCGCTATTTGACAGGATTAACAGGATCGGCAGGATACGATTTTTATGGTTAATCCTGTAAATCCTGTTGATCCGGTCTGAAAAAGACACATAAGACATCAGGTCACGAAAGTTAGTACACTACCCGAAAATCAGAACATAGTGCCTAATTTTTCGGGAATTCAGGAAAATACCAGTCTGTAGCCTGTTTTCTATTCAGCGCAACTCATCCTGCTGATGTCCTTTCTAAAGGACTTTGCAACAAGTCTTACCGCTTCGGTCATTGTTGGAAAAACGTGCACAGTATCCATAATATCATCAATAGTCATCCCATATTTCACAGCAAGCACTCCTTCATGGATCATATCTGCCGCAAGCGAAGCCAGTATATGAACTCCAAGAATGCGCTCTGTTTTTTCATCGATCACCATTTTTATAAGTCCGCGTGTATCTTTTGCCAGGAGCGCTTTAGGCACAAGTTCCATCAGAATGGTGCTGCACCTGCATTGTATGCCTTTCTCCTGTGCCCCTTTTTCTGTCAGGCCAACGCTTGCTACCTGGGGATTGGTGAATATGGCATGAGGCATAGCTTTTAAGTCCATCTTTTTTCCTTTACCTGCGATGGCATTATCGGCAGCAATTGAGCCTCCTTTGCCAGCCGCAGTCACAAGCATGGGTTCGCCTGTGACGTCACCCGCTGCCCAGATATTGATAGCAGAAGTCTTCATCTCATCATCCACAATTATTGCGCCATTCTTTCCAACAGCGACACCTGCTTTTTCCAGGTCCAGACCTTTAGTATTTGGCATCCGTCCTGTTGCCACCAGGAGTTTTTCAGCTCTGAATTCCCTGTTATCTTTTCCAACGAGCGCAGTAACCACGATGCTGCCCTTTTCTTTTCTGACACTTTTTAAACTTGTATTTGTCTGTATATTTATGCCCTCTTCTTCAAGATAGGCTTTGAGATAGTCAGAGATTATACCTTCTTCTTCGGGTATTATCCTTGGATTTCTCTGCAACACTGTTACTTTCGTCCCGAAATGCGCAAACATCTGGGCAAATTCCAGACCAATAGCCCTTCCACCCAGTATAATCATTGATCCAGGAAGTTCAGATAACTCCATAGCTTCGACATTGGTGAGATAATCAATCTTTTCAATTCCTTCTATCGGAATAACATTCGGCGAAGATCCTGTGGCTATGACGAACTTTTCCGCCTGAAGAATCTTTCCGTCCACTTTTACTTCGTTTTTTGAAACAAAAGCAGCATTGCCTCTTATCAAAGGTATATCCAATGAATTGATCACATTGATGTACCTGCTATTCCTCAAACATTCAATGATCTCTCTTTTTTCATTTATTATTCCCGCAAAATCAATGGAGGTACTGATATCCAGCCCTGCATGATCATGATTCCTGTAGTAATTGAGTTCTCCCACGAGCAAAAGGTGCTTGGTTGGCATGCAACCAGCATTGACGCATGTTCCGCCGATCGTGCCTTTCTCGATCATTGCTACCTTTGCTCCCATATCCGCAGCTTTTGTCGCTGCCCCAAAAGCAGCAGTGCCGCTTCCAAGGATTATCAGGTCATATTTTTCCATACTTGAAACATCTGGTCAGGTCTGTTGACAACATTTTCCCCTGCCGAGTAAGTGGCCCACGATCACCCCGCCCACGAATGCTCCTGCCGTATAAGCAAGAGGGTTTTTTCTTATCTTTCCTTCACATTTTTGTCTCTCTCCGGCTGTTTTCCCTATTGATTTAGATAGTTCATCAAATTTGGCGTTCAGTTCACTGATTGTACGCTTTATCTCTTTTAGTTCTAATTCTTTCATAAAATTATCTCCCCATTCTATTTCTTATATACGAGCGCCCCGGCCAGTATCCCAATTAAACCTGTTAATACAAAACCAAGGCCCCGCATAGTGAACATTGCATCAATTGCAGATGCAATCCCCCAGAAGGTCAGGAAAAACCCCGTGGCTGCGAGTGAGATCGCAACCCCGGTAATAAATAACTTTTTTCTGGATTTCTTTATGCCTTCTTCTATGGAATTGCCAATTCCACCACGCTCGATAAATCCCTGGCTTATCGATTTTGAAAGGCCGGAAAGAAAATCTGTTATACTTTGCTGCACTAGTCTTTTCCTCTCCCGAGCAGATAACCCACGAGAACCCCGCCCACGAATGCTCCTGCCATATAAGCAAAAGGATTTTCATTCACTTTCGCTTCAGCAGATTCTTTTTTCTCCATGACCGCTTTACCTATTGATTCAGACAGTTCATTATATTTGTCTTCAAATTTAGCGGTCAACTCACTGATTGTATGTTTTAGATCTTTTATTTCTTCTTGTTCTTCTTGCATAAATTAACCTCCACAACGAATATTATGCGGATTGACTACAATGGGTTGCGTCCCTGGATGATTCTGATCAGTATCACAATAATAGCAATCACCAGCAATATATGGATTAAGCTACCAAGAAAACCGAGCCCAAATCCCAACAGCCACAGTATCAACAAAATTACAACTATTGTCCATAATAAGTCCATGCAACTAACCTCCTCATATATAATATTTGTACTAATTGCTAATAATCTTTTCGCTTGTTCGTGGCTCTTTCTGAAAATTTGAGGAAACCTGATTGAAAATAAATTTGGTAAGGATAATCAACCACAGAGGACGCAGAGATCACAGAGTTGCACTCTCTGTGTCCTCTGTGATTTCTTCATATAGCTTCCACCCGGATCGATGAGAGCTGCGATTAATCTTTTTCTGTGAGAATGTCCACACGCTGGTGAAGTTCAGCCATACTTTCTGCAAGGTTTTTGATTAGTTCAGCGCATCTGTCAGCAAAACTTGCAGCCAGTTTAGCATCGATATCATCTTTTGAATCTGCAATATCTTTCATCAAAAGGTTAGCCATTCCCACAATTTCTTCCGGATATACAACCATTTTAACACCTCCACCTTAATCCAGCTAATTTAAAAGGGATTCAAGCCCGGGCGGGAACCAAATCCATAGTTATTCCGCACATGGCATTACCCATGATTGGTATTTCTATAACATCCTAGACTTGCGAGATTACCACGCAGGTTTAGATAATGATCACCCGGTTTACTCTCCATGTAATATGTTAACATTAATAGCATTTATAAATTTTGGTCAGCCTTTTCATTCTGGAAAGACCATTGAACGATAATAATTACGTCCCCTCGCGGATCCATATACTTCTTTTGATTTTTACCATTCCATCCATGTCCTTAAATGCAGTTTTTGTGGAAGAGCAAATATATAATATAATGATTAATAATAAATAATATTAATCATTATAAAACAAAATATATGAATGTTACTGCTATATATATGAGAACGTTCAATGGTATGTAGCCAGAAATGTCAAGTCATGGGGTTGTAAGTATTAGAGCCTGAAATCAACATTAACTTTTCTACTTGGTTAAAAAATGTGACTCCTAGATCAATTCAGGGGATTAATTAAAGGTGAATTAAATGGAATTAAAAGAAATAAATGTAGTGGAGGGTATCTTCCAGCAAATTATTCAAGAGCCGTTTGCTGATATCGCAGTCGATGCGGGAAATGGGGATTATCTCTATCCCAATGTCAACCATGATGTGTTATGCGAAAATAATCTTGGGGAAATGGACATGGAAAGAGCGAGATACCTGCTAAGTACAGACGAAATGTCAGAAGAAATGCTGGGCAAAACCCAGGTGTAAGCTGGTCGCACATGGATATATTTGAGGTATTGACAGCAATTTCAAAAAGAAAGATGGCATTCATGCATGCAGGTGTGAACGAAAATGAAGCCTTGATCAAGGCTGAATTTTTTGTATCTAAAGATTATCACATTCCTTTGCTTGATATCAAAAAGTTGTTGGGAGTGAAATTCATTCCAACATGACTGGTTGAGAATAAAATAAATTAAAAGAGATGAATAATATGGTTAAAAATACTGAAGAAAGAAAAGATATAAACGAAGAAAAGAAGGATATTTTCAAAACATGGGAAGACAGCCACACAGCAGTTTCAAAAATGTGGGAGGATTCCTACTTAAAGCTCTACAAACCCTGGTTCGAATCCACAGAAGCGCTGTTCGGTAAAGCGTCTCTTCTCTCAAAAGATGCTACACCGGAAAAATACAAGGAATTTTATGGTGAATGGATGAAAACATCCCAGAACAGCTTCGGAAAATTTTATCAAATCCCGACACTTGAATCCAACAAGGAAACATTTGAGAAACTCTTAAGTGGCGCAGAGGAATCGAAAAAAATCTACATGTCATGGATCGCCGAATTAGAGGAAAATTCCAGGGCGACCCGCGAAGTACTCCAGGGCGAACCGGATCCTGTAAAATCCAAAGAAGTGTATGAGATGTGGATCAAGTCATATGGAAAAATGCTTGATGAGCTTCTTACACTGCCAATGCGGC
Source organism: uncultured archaeon (assembly GCA_902384525.1). Lineage (GTDB taxonomy): Archaea > Halobacteriota > Methanosarcinia > Methanosarcinales > Methanoperedenaceae > Methanoperedens. Next base: position 10,450 of record CABMCA010000053.1, on the reverse strand, counting down.
AAAATATGAAAGAGATCTTTGAGAAAGCAGGCATACCGGATTTCTATTCAGAGACATTTGAGCAGATATCAAAACTATGGAAGGATTCATACGCAAAGCTCTATGTCCCGTATATTGATTCCATGCTGAAGCTTTCAGCAAAATCAGCCCAGATCTCCTAGGGGAATGCAAACCCCGAAGCTTATAAGGAATTTTATGCCTTATGGATGGATGCATATCAGGAGACCTATGGCAAGTTGTTTGATATCCAGTCAAAGCTACCTTCAAAAGAAGTATTAGAGTATTTCTTGCAGAATGCAAGCGTTAATCAGAACTTCTACAAGTCATGGATAGCAACCCTTGAAAAACTGTCACAGAAGGCTAAGGAGCTATCAAAACAAAATGCTGATCCGGAAGCATATAAAGAATTTTATACTCTCTGGGCAAAAACGTATGAAAAGGCATTTGATAACTTCTTTGAGAATATGCCCACAGCCAGCCCGTTTGAAGACATCCTTGAGCCTGTAAAGAAAGCTGCCAGGATATATTCTGATACATTTACCAGCATCTCCAGGATGTGGGTGAAATCGTATCCCTGCACAGGTGCGATTTAAGATTGGAAAAATCCAATCTTAAATATCCTCGCAAACTTGCAAGGAAAGAATTACCATTTATAACCCATTTTCATAATTATCGCAGCAAAGTTAGTTGATTTCTTCAGTGATAAAGCATTGCAGCGGAGGGTTAAGAATCACAAATATATATTATGTTTTGATGGATATTCCAAAATTATCACATGGTGGCCTGATATCAAAAACCAGGAACAATAGAAGATTCAATCAAACTAAATTGCCCGCTTCAGGACAATAAAATTAAAATTAAAAATAAATTAAAAAGTGAATTAATATGGTTGAGAAAACACAAATGTCAAAGATGTGGGTCATATCTGATTCACGTTCAGCCTCTGCATACCCGGGGAAGAATAAAAGATGAGCTTTCAAGATCAACAAAAAAATAATAGTATGGAAGAATCCAGTTTTGAATCCACACAGGAATTTTATGACGAATGGCTAAAGACATACAAAGCCACAATCGGCAAATTTATTGAGATGCCTGCTGTAGGTCCGGCACGTGAGAAATCCGAAAAAATGATGAAAGGTTTCTCGACATTCATGAACCTTTATGCAGCAGGAATGGATACCAGTTCCAACTTACAGACCGTATTCATGGAAGCGATGCGAAAAGTCCAGGAAAAAACCGGAACAGAAATGAACGGAGAGATAACTCCTGAGAAGTATAAGGAATTTTACAATACCTGGGTCCAGACATATAGCGATACCTTCAAGGAATATTCTAGATCAGATCATTTTGTGGCCGATATGGGGAAACTGAATTCCTATTATATGGATTTTCAACAATACCAGAAGGATATGCTTGAGGAGAATTACCTGAAACCAATGAATCTTCCTACAAAGACCGAGATAGACGAGATAAATAAAGAATTGTATTCACTCAAGAAAGCGGTAAAGGAACTGACCAGCCAGATCAAAGAACTGAAAGAGAAAAAATAGATTTCAGTAAGGAGATAACATGAATGGACTTAATTTAATTGAGGATCATGATAAATTCAAATGCGGAATGGAAGTTATCCTTAAAGCACCTGGGTTCTCGGTTGCAACAACGCCCTCAGAGGTCGTTTATACCGATGATAAAATGAGACTTATCCATTATATACCAACAGTGGAAAAGCAACATGCGGTTCCAGTTCTAATAGTGTATGCACTTGTGAACCGTTATTATATTCTGGATATTGCGCCAGATAAGAGTGTGATAAAGAAGCTTCTTGAAGAAGGTTTTGATGTCTATGTTATTGACTGGGGATATCCCTCAGGTTCAGACAGATACCTCACACTAGATGATTACGTGAACGGTTATTTAAATAATTCAGTTGACATGATCAGGGAACGTTCAGGATCGGATAAGATCACCCTTTTTGGCGTTTGCCAGGGCGGAACTTTTTCTGTTATGTATTCTGCACTTCATCCTGAAAAAGTAAAAAATCTGGTTACGCTTGTGGCTCCTGTGAATTTCGATACTGATAAGGGGATACTGAATCTCTGGGCTAAAGGCCTGGATGTGGACAAGATCGTGGATTACTATGGAATAGTGCCAGGAGATTTCCTGAATTCAGGATTCTTGCTCCTTGACCCATTCAGGCTCATGATCGATAAGTATGTTGGTATGTTTGATCGGATTGAATGCAATCCGCAAGATATTGCTTGCAACCTTCGAAATGAAGATATTATCAAGAATTTCCTGAGAATGGAGAAATGGATATTCGATAGTCCTGACCAGGCCGGGGAAACCTTCAGGCAATTCATGAAAGACTGCTACCAGAAGAACCTCCTCATTAAAAATGAAATGGAGCTCAATGGAAAGAAGATCAATTTAAAAAATATTACGATGCCTTTGCTCAATGTCATGGCAGAATTCGATCACCTAGTTCCTAACGATGCAAGTAAACCGTTGTCTGATGCGGTATCAAGTACAGATAAGGAGACACTTATTTTCCCTACGGGTCATATTGGTATATTTGTGGGCTCAAAATCCCAGAAAGAGGTATGTCCAAAAATATCAGCATGGTTGAAGCCCAGATCTTTCCTGAATGGGTCTGCAAAAGAAGAGAAGACTGAATTGGCTAATGAAGAGAAGCCTGAATTATCCAAAGAAAAGAGAATTAAAAACATCAGAAAGAATCGCGGTTCAAAGGTGAGTAAAAATGAGACTTGAAAATAAGGTGGTAATTATCACAGGAGCAGGAAGCGGAATTGGTAAAGAGACTGCGCTCCTGTTCGCCAAGGAAGGCGCAAAAGTTGTTGTCGCTGATGTGAACGAAAAAGGTGGCGAAGAGAATATTGCGGAAATTAAGAAAAATGGAGAGGGCTTTTTTGTTAAACTGGATGTAACCAACAGGGAACAATCAGTGAAGATGGCTAAAACCGTTCTTGAAAAATATGGTAAAATAGATGTTTTGATCAATAATGCAGGAATTGTCCAGGATGCCTTCGTATCAAAAATGACAGAACAACAATGGGATAAGGTCATTGACATCAATCTCAAAGGAGTTTTTAATTGCATCCAATCTGTAGTTGAAACCATGATGAAACAGGGATATGGCGTAATTATCAATACATCATCTATTGTCGGACTCAACGGAAACGTCGGACAGGTCAACTATTCGGCTACCAAAGCCGGCCTGATCGGAATGACAAAGACCCTGGCCAAAGAACTTGGAAGAAAAGGAATACGGGTAAATGCAGTTGCTCCCGGGTTTATCGCAACTCCCATGACATCAGCAGTGCCTGAAAAGATCCTTGAAATGATGAAGGAAAAGACGCCTTTAAAGAGGCTTGGAGAACCAAAGGACATTGCGAATGCATATTTGTATCTGGCCTCAGATGAATCTAATTTTGTAAATGGAGCAGTGCTTAGTGTGGACGGTGGATTGGTAATATAAAGACCCCTAAGACCCCTGAATTAATTCAGGGGACTATCAGGGGACAGGTTAATATAAACTAAAAAGGTGAATAAATGAATAATGTAGTTATTGTTTCGGCAACCAGGACCGCAGTCGGGAAATTTGGTGGAAGCCTGAAGGATTTCAACCCGGGACAGCTTGGTTCAGTTGTATTGAAAGATGCCTTGAAAAGGGCAGATGTTGAACAAAGTGAAGTTGATGAAGTCATAATGGGAAATGTCCTTGGTGCAGGTCACGGGCAGAACGTGACAAGACAAAGTGCGATATGGGCTGGAATCCCAAAAGAAGTATCCTCCTTTACAGTGGGCAAGGTATGTGGTTCGGGTTTAAAGTCAGTTGTTCTCGGGGCACAATCCATAATGCTGGGAGATTCTGATGTTGTGCTGGCAGGCGGGATGGAATCCATGTCCCAGGCTCCTTACGCCCTGAAAAATAACCGCTGGGGTGCAAAGATGGGAAATGGGGAAGTTGTGGATCTTATGATCCATGATGGATTATGGGATATTTTCAATAATTACCATATGGGCGTAACGGCAGAGAATGTAGCTGAAAAATATAAAATTACACGGGAAGAGCAGGATGAATTCTCGGCAAAAAGCCAGAATAAAGCAGAAGCTGCGATAAAGGCAGGGAAATTCAAGGATGAGATCGTTCCAGTTCCTGTCTCTTCGCCAAAAGCCGGGCCGGTTCTCTTTCATACTGATGAATTCCCAAGCTTCGGGACAACAAAAGAGACCCTTGGTAAACTAAAACCGGCTTTTAAGAAAGGCGGGACATTAACAGCAGGCAACGCTTCAGGGATCAATGATGGTGCAGCCTGTATTCTTCTCATGTCTGAAGAAAAGGCAAAACAAAAAGGACTCGCTCCTCTGGCAACCATCAAAAGCTATGGATTGAGTGGAGTCGCGCCTGAATTGATGGGACTTGGTCCTGTTGGAGCTACTCAGAAAGCCCTGGAACGAGCCGGAATTTTGGCAGATAAACTCGACCTTGTAGAATTAAATGAAGCTTTTGCATCCCAGAGCATAGCGGTCAGCAGGGATCTGGGTTTGAACCAGGAGAAGGTCAATGTAAATGGTGGAGCCATAGCTTTAGGACATCCAATAGGAGCAAGTGGCGCACGCATACTTGTCACGCTCCTGCATGAATTAAGAAGAAGGAATGGCACATACGGCCTTGCATCCCTGTGTATCGGAGGAGGACAGGGTATTGCCATGGTAGTAAAGAGGTAACAAAATGACAAAAAAGGGTAGTCTGGATGGAAAAGTCGTCCTTGTAACCGGAGGATCAAGAGGCATAGGCCAGGCGATCGCGATGAGGCTGGCAAAGGATGGAGCATATATTGCAATTAATTATCAATCCACTAAAGAACAGGCTGAAAAGTTATCAAGGATGATAGACCAGATGGGCATGGCAGACGAATTTGATAAATTATCTGCGATGATAGACCAGATGGAGACAAAGGAACATGCAAAGGAAGTATCGGAGTTATTGGATTCTATAGGTACTCACTCAATGATCTGCCAGGCGAACGTCAATAACTTTGAGGAAGTGAACCGGATGCGGGACGAAGTAGTAAAGCAGTTCGGGAAAATAGATATCCTGGTCAATAATGCAGGTATTGTGAGGGATAAATCATTTGTAAAAATGACTCCGCAGATGTGGAGCGAAGTATTATCTGTGAACCTTGACGGAGCTTTCTATTGTACGAAAGCGGTCATAGAGGGAATGCTTGAGAGAAAGTACGGAAAGATCGTGAATATATCCTCGGTTATCGGAAGGATGGGAAACCGGGGACAGGCGAACTATGCGGCCTCAAAAGCGGGTATGATCGCACTTACACAGACGCTGGCAAAGGAATTTGCTGGAAAAGGTATAACCGTAAATGCTGTTGCACCTGGATTTATTGAAACAGAAATGCTAAAATCTGTCCCAAAAGAAATTATGGATAAGATACTTGCCCAGATACCTCTGGGAAGACTTGGAAAGCCTTCCGAAGTGGCAGGAGCCGTGGCATACCTTGTCTCAGAAGACGGGGATTACATAACAGGACAGGTAGTGGATATAAACGGAGGATTATATATATAATTTTTATTTATATTATTTTTCTTGTCTCAAGCATATTGACCCGCCACAAAACCAGAAGCCCACGCCCAGTGTAAATTGTATCCGCCAAGCTGACCTGTCACATCTATGACCTCGCCTGTAAAATAGAGTCCTTCGACCTTTTTTGATCCCATCGTTTTGGATGAGAGTTCATCCGTATCAATTCCGCCAAGTGTGGCCTCAGCTGTTTTGAAATCTTCAGTAGTATTCGGCTTGATCTCCCAGTTATGAATTTGGTGAGCAATATTTTTTAGTTCCTTTTCATTATATTGATTAACTGGTTTTGACTTGATATTTGAGGCGCACCAGATCTTTGCAAGGCGCGAGGGTAAAAACTCTGAAAGCAGGTTATGCATATCGATTTTGCTCTTGTTAAGCTGTCTTTCAATGAAAATCCCGAATATATCGGTCCCGGGCAGCAGGTCAATAACGATGGTCTCACCTTCCTTCCAGTATGAGGATATCTGAAGTATTGCAGGGCCGCTAAGTCCCCTGTGAGTAAAAAGAATACTTCCCCGAAATTCCATTTTGTTGCATTTGATAGCGCCGTTAATAGAGATACCGCTTAATTCGCTAAATATTGCCATGTCTTTCCGGGAAAAAATAAATGGAACAAGAGCGGGTTTTAGCTCAGTGACTTTCAGGCCGAACTGTTTTGCAATATCATGCCCAATGCCTGAAGCTCCTATCTGTGGATAGGACAATGCGCCAGTTGCAATAACGAGCGACCCTGATTGAAAAATTCCATTATCAGTGGATACTATAAACGAATCTTCCTTTTTAACCTCTATTATATGGCAATTTAAAATAATTTCCACTCCGGCATCATTACTTTCCTTCTCCAGCATTCGTATTATTTCCTCAGCGCTTCCGGCGCAGAACAACTGGCCAACTTCCCTTTCCTCATATTTTATTCCATGTTTTTCAAGCAGGGCAATGAAACCACGGGGACCAAAACGGGAAAGCGCAGATTTACAAAAGTGCGGATTATTTGATATAAAATTTGCAGGGTGGATATTGATATTTGTAAAGTTGCACTTCCCGCCGCCTGAAATCCGGATTTTTTTCCCGATTTTATCAGCATGGTCCAGAACAAGAACTGTGCGGTCTCTTTTCCCTGATTCGATGGCGCACATCATGCCTGATGCGCCTGCTCCTATTATGATGACGTCTTTTTTGATCATATTTCCCTGGTTTTTAAGCTAACGTTTCTTTTGTAATATCCTTAATGAAGCGTGGATAAAATAATTATACTGTAAGAATCATTTGTAAATGGTTGATGAGGTTTAAATGGTTACAATAGATCCATGTACACGGCTCAAGGTTATTAAGACCCAGCTTATTCCCGCAATCCTTACAAGCGCAAGGGAAAATACCACTTCTGATATTAAAACCGCTATAGAACAAAATCTTCCCTCTCTTGAAGAAAACTGCTATAAACTTGCTGAAAAATGTGAAAAAAATTATCCTGATTGCGGAAAAGAAGTTGAGTTATGCAGCACCGAAAATATTAAAACAATTTTCGCCAGGACAAGGGAACAACTTGAAAAGATATGGGAAGAGAGGAAAGAAGTGGAAAAAGAAGCAACTGGAATAGACATTTAAGTTACGATCACTTTCCCCTTCATGCTTGTCGCTTAATAAAACCGCTAATGTCAAAAAGGCAATGCGGTTATATCATTCCTTTCCGCCAATTCTTTCAATCGCCAGAGCTCCCAGCCGGGCAATGGTATCAAGTACAACCTTATTTTCAGGGGTAAGAACCTGCTCAGGATTGTCGAAATGAAATCCTGCAACGCCCTTTACGGTATCTGTCGTTTTCATGGGAAGATAGTAAGCCCATGCTTCGGGTAACGTATCAGTACCCATACCGGCTGGTTCGCCATTGAGCCAGACCCAGGCCGCTATACCAAGTTCTTTCGGAGTTATCTGAAACCCATCGGTAGAAGCCTTGACTAAAACTTGTCCAGCTTCAGGGAGAAGAATAGCCATGTCGCATGGGATAATTTGTCGTGTATGGCGGATCATCAGGTGTAAAACCTGTTCAATGCTTTGGGCAGTGACCAGGTCATGGCTTAATTCATATAAAGTTGTATTTCTGGACTCACTTTGCTGAAGCTGCTGCACCTTATATTGAAGATTAGATGCAAGATTGCTTATTAAAAAGGCAAACGCAATAAACAATAGATACGATATAAAATATCTTACATCTGCAACAGCAAAGGTGAAATAGGGAGGAATAAACAAAAAATCAAAAATGAGCACGCTTAAGACTGCTGCAAAGATAGATGGACCTCGCCCCAGGAAAATAGCGATTATTACAACAGGCAGAAGCATTAAGAATAGCAAGTTAATCTGACCGAGAATATCTCTTAAAAGAAAACCGAATAAAGAGCCAAGGATAACAGCAACTGCGCTTATTACAAAATTTAGCGGACTGATCATACCAATTTTTTTCTTGGGTATAGGCTGTTCGCTCTTACCTGCAAAGAGAAAAACATCGATATCTTTTGTGCGTACCAGGATCTTCCGGGCAAGAGTTGGGAACAAACCAAAACGTCTGGGTTTTCCCATTACGATCTTTGTCACATTATGGCTCTGTGCATACCGGGCTATTTCTTCAGCAACATCATCCCCTTTGACCCAAACGACATGTGCACCCAGCTTTTGCGCGAGATCAAGAGCGTTTTTAAGCCATTCCCGTTCTTTATCTGAAAATTGTGCATGCTTGGCAGTTTCTACATAGATTGCAACCCATTCTGCATTCATATCAGAGGCAATGCGAAAGGCTGAACGGACCAGTTGTTCAGCATAAGGACTTGCTAATACTCCTACCAGGACACGCTCCGTAGCAAACCATGGCCCGGCAATTGCATGTGCCCTCATGTACTGAAGCATTTTTTCATCTACGCTGCCTGCTACAAGCCGCAGTGACATTTCACGAAGGGCAAGTAAATTCCCAGGCTTAAAGAAACGCTTCACAGCGTTTTCTGCCATATCTTTTGCATAAACCTTTCCTTCTTTTAACCTTTTGAGCAATTCCTCAAAAGGAAGATCTACAAGCTTGATCTCATCCGCTAACTGAAAAAAAGTGTCCGGGATGGTTTCACTTACACGAACTCCTGTTATACGAAAGACGATGTCATTTTGACTTTCAAGGTGCTGAACGTTCAGGGTTGAATATACATCAATTCCTGCATTCAGAAGCTCCTCTACGTCCTGGTAGCGCTTAGCATTGCGGGAAGTGGGGGCATTCGTATGGGCTAATTCATCAACAAGCACAATCTTGGGCCGCCGTGCAAGAACACCATCCAGGTCCATCTCCGAAAGCCGAACTCCTTTATAGTCAGTAACAACGAGGGGTACGATTTCCAGACCCTCGAGGAGGATTTCGGTCTCTGCCCTGCCGTGTGTCTCAGCGTAACCGACAACGACATCTATTCCTTCTTGTTTACGCATTCTTGCATCAGAGAGCATGGAATAGGTCTTACCGACACCGGGCGCAGCGCCAAAATAAATGGTCAGTTTTCCGCGTTTTTTGGCAGTTTCTTCCTGTTGGGCGATTGCCAGGAGGGATTCCGGTTCCGGTCTTTTGGGTTCTATGTCTGTCATTAAAATTCCGTTGGTTTTCAAATATATTTATTCGAACACGGATAACACGGATCGGGCGGATTTTCACGGATACAAAATCCGTGTGCATCCGTGCCATCCGTGCAATCTGTGTTCCATCACAATATTACTTTTAGCGATAAGTATATCATTTATTTTATTTAATACCATCCAGGGCAAGATTTAATTTTAAGACATTAACACGTTGCTCTCCTAAAAATCCAAACTGCCTTTCTTCAACGTGTTCAAGCACCAGTTTATGTACCGTTTCCTCAGAAAGATTGCGCGCCCTGGCAACACGCGGTATCTGTACAAGAGCGGATTGCACACTGATATGAGGATCTAAACCGCTCGCTGAAGCCTCCACAAGGTCAGATGGTACTGGAGTCTGGATACAGGATGAATTCAGCATATCTGTTCTATTGGAGATTTGTCCCATCAAATCCTTATTCGTTGGTCCAAGGTTGGAGCCTCCGGAAGCCATGGGATTATATGGATAACCTGAAGTGGCTGATGGACGCGACCAGAAGTATTTTGGATCTGAAAAAGGCTGCCCGATCAGGGCTGAACCCGTGAGATTGCCGTCAGGATCGTATAGAAGGCTTCCTCCAGCTTCTTTTGGGAAAAATAACTGTGCCATTGTGGTTACTGCAACGGGGTAGATAACACCGACAAGTAGCATCAGGATTGCAAAGAGTTTTATTGCTATCTTTATTTGTTTCATACTTGTCTCCTTAATCACATAAACATCGTTATTACAATATCAATAATTTTTATTCCTATAAACGGCGCTATTATCCCGCCGAGTCCATAGACGAGAAGGTTGTACATCAATAGTTTTTCAGCAGGCATCGGGCGGTATTTGACACCCCTCAGTGCAAGGGGTATCAGCATAGGGATAATGATCGCATTGAAAATAACAGCAGACAGGATTGCGCTGTACGGGTTTGCAAGATGCATGATATTGAGAATATCCAGTTGGGGATAGATGGAGATCATGGCTGCCGGTATGATCGCAAAATATTTTGCCACGTCATTGGCAATACTGAAGGTCGTCAGGGTTCCTCGTGTTATCAGTATTTGCTTTCCGATTTCTACAATATCCATTAATTTTGTCGGATTGCTGTCCAGATCTATTATATTCGCTGCTTCCCTCGCCGGCTGTGTTCCTGTATTCATTGCCACAGCCACATCCGCCTGGGCAAGCGCGGGTGCATC
>CABMCA010000052.1 GCA_902384525.1 uncultured archaeon | reverse complement strand
TTGGAAAATGGACTCCTGAAAAACTCCCGATATATGATTATGAAACAATTGATAATATCGCAAGACTCAGGATCTTTAAAAAACCCATATTGGCAGCAATATCCAGAAAATCATTCATTGGTGATATATTGAATAAACCTGCAACTGAAAGGCTTTATGGAAGCCTTGCAGCAACTGCAATTGCAGTAAGGAACGGGGCTCACATAATACGAACCCATGATGTAGCGCCAACTGTAGATGCAGTCAGGGTTGCCCAGGCGGCAAGAGCAAGGATTCCTGCAGCCAGGTCAGGAAGTATTGAAGCTGAATTACTTGAAATTAAAAATATCAACGATTGCCAGAAAGCGATGTTATCGATAGGCGTGACCTCAACAGGAAGTCATGTAATGAAGAAAAAGACTTTGGTCCTGAACATTCTGATCAATAATATAAGCACAACCGAAGCATTAATAATCAAGCAGGAGATGCTGGCCAGAGGCGGGGATGCAGCCCTTCCGCGCGAAGCTGTTTCTCATGAAACCCAAAAGGTGAGCCTCATCGTTTCAGGAACTCATCTCCAGGTTGAACGTCTTATAAATAAAATACGCCACCAGGTAAGAGAGCTTCCCGCAATTGCAGATATGCTGACCGAATTGATAAATAAGAACAACGATACTGTTTTCAGATATTCAAGATAAAAATGATAATTTCAAGGCAAAAAGAATTCAATGATATCCTGCAAATGCTCCGTGAAAAAAATATATTCATAATCGGCTGCGGTAAATGCGCGAAAAAACAGCGCGTTGGCGGGGAACCTGAAGTGCTGGATATGAAAAAAAAACTTGAAGCTTCAGGAAAAAACATTACCGGATGGACGGTTTTAAGTTCTGCTTGCAGCATTACTTCATGGAATGACGTATTGTCACAGAATCCAGGTATTAATAAGTCTGATGCACTTTTAGTAATGTCATGCGGGGGAGGCGTTTCTGTGATATCAGGATTTGCAGGGTTGCAGGTTTATCCTGCTCTTGATACCGGATCCCTTGGAGGGGTATGTTGTAATGAAGTGGTAACAGAACAATGCGGCATGTGCGGGGATTGCACAATCTGGCTATACGGTGGAATATGTCCTGTTATCCGGTGCTCAAAAAGTTTATTGAATGGACCATGCGGCGGCGCAGTTGAGGGAAAATGCGAAGTGGATGAACGTTTATGCGCATGGGATAAGATATTTGAAAGACTGAAAAAGCTCGGGAAACTTGAAAATATTGAAAATATCCATGAGCCAAAAGACCACATGAAAAAAAGCAGGGTGAAAAAAACGTGAGCTTCATTTCAAAATTACGATCTGGAAAATTCATAATCACAGCAGAGATCAGCCCTCCGAAAGGGACAGATACATCACGTATGTTAAGGGATGCTGTCTTACTAAAAGGTATAGCTGATGCTGTAAATGTGACTGATAACCAGAGGGCTGTTATGAGAATGAGCCCACTTGCAGCATGCAGTATCCTCCAGAAAAAAGGTTTTGAAACCATTATGCATATCACTTGCAGGGACAGGAACAGGCTTGCGCTCCAGTCTGAACTTATCGGGGCCTCGGCTCTTGGAATAAGAAATGTGCTCGTGATGTCAGGAGACCATCCTTCAAAAGGCGACCATGAAGGAGCTAAACCTGTTTACGATCTTGACTCTGTGCAGCTTCTTGGAATGATACAGGAACTTAACAGGGGAGTTGATATTTCAGGAAATAAACTGGATGGAAAGACGGATTTCTTCATGGGTGCCGTGACAAATACTGAATTAAATGAAGCAGGACTTATTAAGCTTAAGAAAAAAATAAAGATGGGAGCAAGTTTTCTGCAAACACAGGCTGTATTTGATGTAAAAAAATTTTCCGAATTTATTGAAAAAAAAAGTGAAATTGAATTGAAACAATCAAAACAAATAAAGATAATTGCCGGGATAATACCTTTAAGATCAGAAAGAAGCGCGCTTTTTCTCAACAAGGTTCCCGGTATAAGAGTTCCTGATGATATGATCAAACAAATAAAAGATGCAAAAAATCCTGAAGCTGAAGGCATGAGAATTACCTCTGATATAATAAAAGAATTAAGAACATTGTGCGACGGAGTCCATATTATGCCGGTCGGGAACCACGAACATACGAAAAAGTTGCTCGAAATGGCGGGTTTAATATGAAGACCCAGATTGAACATGCAAGGGATGGAATAGCAACACAACAAATGGAAGCGGTCGCAAGAATTGAAAATATCAATATCGATACTCTCATCTCGCGTATTTCAAATGGAAGTATCGTAATAATGACCAGAAAGAATAATAGAGAGAATAATGAGGGCAATGTTGTTGGCATCGGTAAAGGCCTGTCAACAAAAGTCAATGTGAATTTAGGCACATCTACCTTAAAGATCGATCCGGATGAAGAGGTTAAAAAAGCCCGCATTGCCCAGATGTATGGCGCTGACACGATAACTGATCTTTCCATGGGCGGGAATATTTCCCATATTCGAAAGTCGGTAATGGAGAATACAACTCTTCCCATAACAACTGTCCCGATTTACCAGGCAGCGGCAGAAAAAGGTCTTGGGAACATTAATTGTGATGATTTCATCAAGAACTTAAAACAGCAGGCTGATGAAGGCATCAGTTCTTTTGTGCTTCACTGCATCGATAGAAAGACATTCGGCATAATGAAAAAAGGAAAACGCATAATAGGTGTCGTATCAAAAGGCGGATCAATAACAAGCGCCTATATGATGCTTAATAAATGTGAAAATCCTTTTATTTCGAATTTTGAGGAGGTCCTGGAAATCCTCAGGCAACATGATATTGTGCTCTCACTTGGCAATACCATGCGAAGCGGATGCATTCACGATAAAAGGGATAAAGCACAGATTGCAGAGATAAAACAGAATGTAAAGCTGGCAAAAATTGCAAATGAGGCTGGTATCCAGGTAATAATAGAAGGAATGGGCGGGCATGTCCGTGCTGACATGATAGCTGAGTATGTCAGGTTCCATAAAAAACAATCTGATCATCCTCTCTTTGTTGCAGGGCCGCTTCCTACTGATGTTGCTGTCGGGTATGATCATATTGCAGGAAGCGTTGGCGCAAGCATGGCAAGCGGGGCGGGCGCTGATTACCTCTGTTATATAACTCCATCCGAGCACCTTGGTCTTCCAGGCCCCGAACAGGTTCGGGAAGGGCTCATCGCTTTTAAGATAGCGGCACATATTGGCGACTCCATCAAATACGGGCCTGATGAAAGGGACAGGAGCCTTGCAAGAAAAAGGGCTATGCTTGACTGGGAAGGACAGATGAAATATGCTATTGATAGCGACAGGGCAAGAGAATTATCCCCAAAAGAGGGACCATGTACCATGTGCGGGGATTTTTGCGCGATAAAAATAATGAGGGAGTTCAGATAATAATCTAATCTTATATCCCAAGAGCCTTATTCGTCTTCCTGATCGATTCTGCCCCATCCTTCTCTATTTCAAGAAGTGACCTGATAGCATCCACGTTTTCAGGAACTACATCTGATTCCTGGTGGATCGCCTGGAAGAAATATAACTCACCCTTGTTTATGGCAATTGAGTCTTTCCACACTACATTTTCCCACATATCGCCTCTTGGCCTTCCAAGATCTTTTGCAAATTCCATTGCTTCTGCTGTTGATTTTATCCTGTCCTTGCTGGATACGAGCCTTATTCGCGGTCTTTTTTCAAAGACACCGATAACATCAGCTTCATTGCATTTATTTTTCAACTCAACATTAAGCGCGTGAAGATGCATAAGCGTCGTAGAAGTCTTAACGGCCATTGTCGTGATATCAATATCCGGAAGAATTGAATTGACATCAGGGCCGTGGTGTGAGGGAAGCTTGATCGGATCGGGAATAAGAGCATTTATAGGACCTGTTTTTATATCATTCGGGTCAGCAGCCCTTCGCATTAATGTTACCCTTGCTTTCTTTACTCCAAATGCACTATCGAGAGCATATAATATCCTGACCAGGCCAGTTGTATTGCATGAAACTACTCTTGCAAAATCGCGCCCCAGGCCATCAGAATAATTCGCCTCGGAGTTAAAAGAAAATCCTGTAAGTTCGTGATCCTCCCCACCCTGCCAGATGCCCTTTACCCCGTGTTTTGAATAAAGTTTCTTGTATTCTTCCCCGGTATCTCCCGGTGTAGCATCAATAACGATGTCAGCTTTATCAAGAAGGTCAACAAGTGTTCCGCTGATCTCAATTTTTGATTTCTTGAATTCCTCCATATTTTCATTTGACGGCACGTAGAGGTCGTACCCTTTTTCCTTCGCGATGCGTGCTTCAAAACTCGGCCTGGTCTTAACGACACCCACGATTTCCATGTCATCCTGTGCAGCCGCTGCATCTGCCACACGTTTTCCGATTGTCCCGAAACCATTGATTGCGACTTTTGCCTTCATGTTCTTTCCTGCATAAAATTATTCAGCTTTCTATTATAGCTTCCTGTTTTGTCAGATTGACATCCTTGATCCTGCCACGAACGGTCTTACTCTCACCAAGCAGGCTCTGGAGTATGATATTTTCCTTTTCCTGTGTGATTCGCACCACATCTTCCATGATCGTTTTTCCCTTAAGGATTACTTTTAGTTCACACATAGATGTTAAATCGGTCTATTTGATATTAATATTTATCATACCCTGCAACTATACAGAGTGTAGAGGCTCTGGCTTTTGGCTGAACAGAAAGGACTCATAATACCCGATCATACTGTCATGGAAGAGCACTCTATCGTTGTTCAGGGAGATATTCTTGTGG
Organism: uncultured archaeon; assembly: GCA_902384525.1. GTDB lineage: Archaea > Halobacteriota > Methanosarcinia > Methanosarcinales > Methanoperedenaceae > Methanoperedens. The sequence goes on along the minus strand of CABMCA010000052.1, from coordinate 8,292 downwards.
GGAATTATGCAGAATTGGGCTATGGCCTGATCGCTAACCTGATTGTCGCTGGTGAGCACGTCAAGATCAATGGAAATATCATTTCCAGGGATGACGTCCGCATCGATATGTGGTCAGAAATACAAGGGGAAGTCAGGACAAAGTCTGATGCGTATCTTGGGGAATTTGTTAAAATAACAGGTAAACTTTTTGCCGCAGGGAATCTTGATGTCGGAAATAATGTAAAGATCGATGGCGGCTACGATGTTAAAGGATGGCTGGTAGTACGCCAGCCTCTTCCTGTTGTAATGTTTATTTTCTTTTATTTGATGGCGCTGCTGCAACTTGGCAGTGAAGAAGAAGTGGAAAAAGCGCTAGATGAGCTTTTCTCGGATAATACCCCGGAAGATAAACTATTGTCAATCCCGAACAGGGCAAAAATTGACCTTAATACAATAAGAGCCAACACACGCGCAATAGTTGGAAGCCATTGCCGCCTGCTCGGTAATTTCAGATCAAGATCAATGTCTATGGGAAACCATGATACATTGTTCGGAAGCATCCGCACTTCGGGCGATATCAGTATAGGTAAAGGTTGTACAATCCATGGGAATCTTATTTCAACAAAAGGAAAAGTCAGGATAGGACGAAACAGCCGGATCCTGGGTAAAATAACTGCGGATACTATTCAACTTCATGAAACCTCAAAAACAGAGGGGGCATTGGCAGCGTTAAACGGTGTTACGATAGAACAGGATGATCTGGAAGGCTTTGGTGAGATGGAGACAAAGTTGTTCTATGGGTTTATGATTCTTGATGATGTTTGATAGCAGTACACATACTGATGATATGAATATAAATATTATCGCGACAAAAATATAATCAGGAATAAACATGGACGATAGAATAATGCTGAGGGTTGCCGAAGCCCATCACAGGGACGTAGGCAGGGATATTGCGCGAATAGATCGGGATACCATGGAACAAATAGGTATCTTAAGCGGGGATGTGGTAATAGTGGTCGGTAAGGAAAAAGCGTGTGTTATCGCAGCACCCGGATATCCTGAAGACCAGGGGATGGATCTGATAAGGATAGATGGGAGTATAAGAGCAAATGCCCGCGTGGGAATAGATGATAAAATATATCTCCAGAAATCGACCCCGCAGGTGGCAAAAAGAGTGGTCCTTGCCCCGACCGAGCAAATACGCCTCGTCGGAGGTCCGCAGTACCTGATCCGGCTTCTTGAAGGACGGCCAGTCACAAAAGGACAGCGCCTGCGCGTAGAAACAGTAAGCAATCCTTTATCATTCATTGTCATATCAACACAGCCCCAGAGCCCTGTTATTGTGTCAAGGACAACAAGCCTTGTTGTAAAAGAAGAGGTCATAGAAGATATCGAAGTGCGACAAACCCATCTTACTTATGAAGATATCGGGGGCCTGCGGCGTGAGATCGGTCTTATCAGGGAAATGATAGAACTTCCGCTTCGGCACCCTGAACTCTTCGAAAAACTCGGTATCGAGCCGACAAAAGGCGTTATGCTTCACGGTCCGCCGGGGACAGGGAAAACAATGATCGCAAAAGCTGTGGCGAACGAGACGGATGCGAATTTTGTTTCGATAAGCGGTCCTGAAATAATGAGTAAATTCTACGGTGAATCCGAGAAGCATATCCGCGAGATCTTTGAAGAAGCAGAAAAGAGCGCTCCTACAATCATTTTCATAGATGAAATTGACAGTATCGCCCCTAAGAGAGAAGAAGTCACAGGTGAAGTGGAGAGACGTGTTGTTGCACAGCTTCTGTCTTTGATGGACGGCCTGAAAAAACGAGGCCAGGTAATTGTAATTGCGGCAACGAACAGGCCAAATGCCGTGGATGCTGCCCTCCGGCGCGGGGGGCGTTTTGACCGCGAGATCGAGATCGGTATCCCGGACAGGCTTGGGCGCTTTGAGGTACTCCAGATACACACAAGGGGTATGCCTCTTGCTGAAGATATGTCAGAAGAAAAAGGCTTACGTGAGATCGCGGATATGACGCATGGTTTTGTGGGGGCTGATCTCTCTTCGCTTTGCAAGGAAGCTGCCATGCATGCTATCCGGAATATTCTTCCCCTGATCAATATTGAAGAAGAGATCCCTGCTGAAATAATGGAAAAAATCTGTGTGACAAAAGAGGATTTCCAGAATGCGCTCCAGAATATAGAGCCGTCCGCACTTCGTGAAGTGTTCATCGAAGTTCCCGCTGTGCGGTGGACAGAGATCGGGGGCCTGGAATCAGTCAAACAGGAGCTCATCGAGGCAGTTGAATGGCCCCTGAAATATCCCGAAGCTTTTGAAGCCATTCATACAAGACCCCCAAGGGGCGTGCTTCTATTTGGCCCTCCAGGGACAGGTAAGACCATGCTTGCAAAAGCAATAGCTACGGAAAGTGAAGCAAATTTCATAAGTATCAAAGGGCCTGAACTGCTGAGTAAATATGTCGGGGAATCAGAGAAAGCTATAAGGGAAACATTCAGGAAGGCAAGGCAGGCCGCGCCAACGATAATATTTTTTGACGAGATAGACTCGATGGTACCAACACGAGGAACTGCATTCGATACTGGTGTGACAGAGAGAATGGTGAGCCAGATATTGACCGAGATCGACGGGCTTGAAGAACTTAAGAATGTGGTCGTGGTTGCAGCGACGAACCGACCGGATATGGTTGACCCGGCGCTGCTTCGGCCGGGGAGGCTTGAGAGGTTCATATATGTACGTCCTCCTGATCTGAAAGAACGGGAGATCATATTTAATATCCATCTTAAAGGCAAACCGATTGCTCCTGATATTCATATACAGGAGCTTGCACAGAGGACGCAGGGTTATGTTGGCGCAGATATCGAGGCAATATGCCATGAAGCTGCCATAATCGCTCTTCGGGACTGGATTAAACCAGGTATGGATCGGGAAACCGTCAAAATTGAAGTTTTGAATGTCAGGATACAAAAGGAACATTTTGAGAAAGCTTTTACTATGGTAAGACCAACACAATGGGATCAAAAAGAATATGAGACTATGGCTGACATCACAAAAGCTATCAATAAGGACACGAAATGAAGATATAAACATGAAAAAAATAAATGATTTCGAGGAATTCATTGAAAAATTGGAAGAAACATTGAATGATATCATGAATGAGATGAATATTCAGGATAATAAACCTGTAAACATCTCCGTGTCTGTTAACATTATACCGGTAATGACTGCTAATCCGGGAGACATTTTTATTTCGAGAAAAGACAAAACGCCCGTGGATGTACTTGAAACTGAAAAAAAGATACATGTTTTAATTGGGCTTGCTGAAATTGAACCAAAAGACATTATGTTAACATGTTCGGGAAAAACTCTTGGGATTTATGTAAATAATCCGCAAAATTTAGTAAATGAAATGGTAGAATTGCCGGCAAGGGTTAACAAAACTGGGATCAAAACCACATACAAGAACGGAATTCTTGAAATTATATTCAATAAGACCAAACTTGTTAAGAAGAGCAGGAATAGTCAGCAAAGCTTTTAATCCGTGAATCCATTTAGGAATCCGAATTATTATGTTAGACATCGCTCTCCCCAAGGGAAGTCTTGAAGAACAGACTCTCCTTTTATTTAAACAAGCAGATCTTGAGATTAGAAAAACCGACCGTGAGTATAATCCAACCGTAAAAGACCCGCGAATAAGGAAAGTCAAGATACTGCGGCCCCAGGAAATCCCAAAATATGTTGAAGAAGGTTATTTTGACCTGGGTATCTCCGGAAAGGACTGGGTCATGGAATCCGATTCTGATGTTGTGGAAGTCGCAGATATGTTCTACAGCAAGATGGGAGAGGGTATTGTCAAGATCGTGATCGCAGTTCCGATTGATAAGGACATCAAGAGCGCAAAGGACATTAAACCCGGAAGCAGGATATCGACCGAATACCCGAACCTCACGAGGAAATTTTTTAATAAGCTTGGAATACCGGTGGATCTTCGTTATTCCTATGGCGCGACTGAAGCAAAAGTCCCTGAACTTGTGGATGTAATTGTGGATTTGACCGAAACAGGATCGACTCTGCGGAAAAACGGGTTAAAGATCGTGGATATCATTCTTGAATCAAATACTAAACTCATCGCCAATAAGAAATCAATGAAAGACCCTGTGAAACGAAAAGAGATCGAAGAGATAAGGATCCTTTTGCAGGCAGTACTTGAAGCGCGCGGCAAAGTTTTCATAGTAATGAATGTCCCTGAAGACAAACTCGATTCAGTTGTAAGCGGTCTACCCGCAATGAAAAGGCCAACGGTCTCAAAACTCTATAAATCAGATTATTATGCTGTTGAAACCGTGGTGAGTAAGAACGAGATCAATATCCTGATACCAAGGCTCAAGGCACTTGGCGCAGAGGATATACTTGAAATAGATATTACGAAGATCGTTCATTAACGTTTAACGTTAATGTCGGGTAATATAGAATTATGAAGCTTTCATTTTTTGCGCGAACTGCCTTCCGAATTCTACGCATTTATCAAGTTCCTCTTTTGAGGGCTGCCATTTGAATTTTATACCTTCCTGGAGGATCTTTATCTTTGCTTTTTCGAGCGTTTCCTCAATATGCTTGACATTTTCACCGCTCCAGCCATATGATCCGAAAGCTGCGCCAACTTTATTCTTGAACTTCAATCCCTTAAGGTCTTCAAGTATTGGCTTTATAGTTGGCAAAAGACCATTATTCAATGCTGGTGAACCGATAATAATACCTTTTGTCTTAAAAACCTCTGTAAGTACATCGTTCCTGTCGCATACTGCCATATTGAACAATTTATATTTCACACCTTCTTTTTCAAGTCCATCAGCAATAGCCTGCGCCATTTTTTCTGTGGCTTTCCACATTGTATCATATATGATCACAACCGAGCCGTCGTTTTTTCCCTGCGCCCATTCATAATATTTATTCACTATCTGAAGGGGGTCTTTCCTCCAGATTATTCCGTGGCTGGGCGCAATAATATCCACCGGGATGTTCAATTTCTTGAATTCATCTATTTTCCTGATGACAAGGTCGCTGAAAGGCGTGAGGATATTTGCATAGAATTTAATTGCTTCCTGGTACACCTCTATCTCATCCACTTCATCATTGAAACGGGAAGAGGATGCAAAATGCATGCCGAAAGCATCGTTTGGCATCAGTATATTTTTACCTGTAAGATATGTGAACATGCTGTCCGGCCAGTGAAGCATTGGCGCAGCTACGAAAACGAGGCTGTTTTTCCCGATGCTTATGCTATCACCGGTCTTTACGACCTTGAAATTCCAGTCTTCATGATAATGCTTTGGAATACTCTCTCTTCCTTTTTCCGAAACGACTACAGTAGCATTCGGGATAAGCTTCATCAATTCAGGAAGCCCCCCTGAATGGTCAACCTCGGCATGGTTTGCGATCACGTAATCGATCTTCTTTACATCGATTATCTTTTCAATGTTCTTTATCATCTCTTGTGAAAATGGACTCCAGACCGTGTCCACAAGAGCGATTTTTTCATCAATTATAAGGTATGCATTATAGGTCGTGCCACGGTGTGTTGAATATTCGTGGCCGTGAAACTGCTTGATATTCCAGTCAACAACTCCAACCCAGTAAACGCCTTCTTTTAATTCCACTGTCATATATTTCACTCCGATTTTTTATAATAAATTGCTGTATTGACATTTTAGAGTTGATTCTATTAAATACTATCTTATGTTGGCTATGGATGAATGAAACAGCTTCTGCGCTAATACACCGGTTTTTCCATCATTTATGGATATAAAAATATCGTTATGCTGGATCGCGCCGACAGGAGAGATAACAGCGGCTGTTCCTGTCCCGAAAACCTCCTTCAATCTGCCTTCCTTTGATGCTGACAGTACTTCATCTATTTGCCTGCAATTATAGTTATCATGCCTTTATTATTTTCACATAGGTCTATCTTAAAACCGGATTCCGGAAGTTCCCTTCTTACCCATTCCAGCGGAATGCGAAGCTTCCTGTAACTGCTCACATCCAGTTTCCATAATCCCTGGTTATTTGTATATATCATGTCATTTACTATTACATGTTCTTTTTCATATTCAAGAATGCAGGTAAATATGGTATCTGAATCACTTTTTACCGGAATAAACCTTTCCGTGCCTTTTAGCTCGAAAACAAGGTCCCTGAAAGTAAGAACGAATTTTCCCCCTGTCTGAAGAGAACGATAAACATCTGCAAACAGGCTTTTGACATTTTCAAAAGAATCAAGATGCGTTAATGTATCTCCCATACATACGCATAAACCTGCGCTTTCAGGACAATGTGTAGTAAAGTTCAATAGATCATCTTTTATCGGAGTAATATCCAGGCTTCCACTATGGCATTTTAATTCATCCAGCATTTTCTGGCACAGGTCAATAGCAATAACGCTATAACCAATCTCCGCCAGGGCTATTGAAGCAAAGCCGGACCCTGCGCCAAGGTCTATCGCTATCTTTGAATTTTCCGGAATGAGCTTATGAACTATAAAGAACTGGCGGTTTACCTCCACGATATTGTTAAAGTCTCCAAACAGCCAGGAATAATACTGCGCCAGATGATCTTCGTAATGTTTTGCTAAAGTCGCCATATGAATTTCCTCCTGATTGAACAAAGAAATCATTCAATTTATATCATATTCTCTTTGATAAATTTTATAATTTTAAGCCGTCTCTCATCAAGTTTGTAATATTTATGTTTGGAACGATAATACGAATCTATTATTTTACTTCTTTTGAGTATTCCCAGATTATGTGACACAAGATTCTGCTTTTCTTCTAACTGGTAGATTATTTCACATACGCAGTGGTCCCGGTTTAAGAGCATCATCACAATTTTTAGCCTCAAAGCAGAACCCAGGAGTTTTAATAGCGTACTTGCTTCTTTGAAATTTGTTCCATCCAAAAAATCCTTTTCTTCCTTGAGTTCTTTTTCCCAATCATTCCTGATAGCACAATCAGCCGGGCAGCATCTGCGTGTTTGCATGGACAGGGTGAAAGTCGTTCTCGCATAAATATTTACCTTAATTTCGAGACAGTTTCAATTGGGAAAGAGAGTTTTATCGACCATTAGTTATCACTATTTGCGCCAGACAAAGACGCAGGATCTACTTACACTCCGAGCTAATGGAAAAAATATCATAACCTGGTTTTGCTAGTATCGATTTGTCTCACTCTTCTTTCTATTAAGTGGTTCATATCGCCGGAAATAAATTACCTGGATTTTTTAATGGCGGTAATTTTTACAGCAATATTCTTTGTCGTACTGGTAAGGCTGCCAGAATTTTATTCACTCGATAAAATAGCAAAAAGTAAGAGTGAGAATACCATAAACTTTCAACAAAACGGATGCTTGCTCTTTATATATCTGATATTACTTTCCGTGGTGTTGCTCCATGTCATTGTTTCAAAAGCAGGTATTGAAATTAGTGACAGAAATAGAAATTTTGGTGATTATAAATGACCACAGCTATCGATTATGTAAAAAGTCTTGGTTTGTACCCGAATGCGGGCACAAAAAAGGTTCGATTATATAATATTTAAACTCTAAAATAGACCTCAGAGGGGCGCAGACACGTATGCCCTGCTTGCATACGTAGATTCTCGCTCCCGAAGGATAATCGGGACACAGATAAACGCGAATTTGTGATAGCGTATCTTTGTTCAGTGTTTATCTGCGGTTTTATTGATTCCAACCAACACCAACAGATTTTACACCCACGAAGGAATAAATGCCTTAAAATTTCGCTCCTTAAAGCCAGCTCATCAAAGGTAAATAATATATATAGTTAGAACTAACTTGGCGAAGCAATATAGGAGGAATTATGGACATTACGAATTTAATGTTGTATTCAGCCCCGCTTGCGGGAATTATCGGTTTAATATTTGCCGTGTATCTTGTTTTGTATATTATGAAACTTGATGCCGGATCAGAAAAAATGAAACAAATTGCAGCAGCCATACAGGAAGGCGCCATGGCCTACCTGAACAGGCAGTATAAGACAGTCGCAGTGATCGCAGTCATACTTACTATAGTGATCGCGTATGCAATAAATACACCCACTGCTTTATGATTTGTTCTTGGAGCAGTAATTTCGGCAGCAGTAGGATAGCTGGGGATGTACATATCTGTCCGGGCCAATGTGCGCTGTGCCAATGCCGCCAAAGAAGGAATGAAAAAAGCCCTTGATGTGGCTTTTAAGGGCGGCGCTGTAACAGGGATATCTGTCGCAAGCTTTGCGCTTCTTGG
>CABMCA010000051.1 GCA_902384525.1 uncultured archaeon | reverse complement strand
TTCTATAATGTGGCCGGAATAAAGGCTAAAGTGGTCAACGGAGTCGAACAGTTCAAGTACATAGTGATCAGGCAGAAGCTGCCCAAAGATGAGATCAAGCTTTACGGCAAACATCTCAAAGTCTGGGCACCTGGAGAACTCTTACCAGAATTGCCGCCTTTCAACATGGACCATGAAATAATTGTGGATGTACTGACTGACCAGTCCATACCTGCGAATATGCAGGAAAAGATAGGCGAGAAGATTCCAGCGAGACCGTTGGAAATAACCTATGTACTGGAAGCCAAAGAGCCAAGGTTCCAGGGACAACTCAAAGAAATCTACGCACAGAATGATACTTCAATAACACCAGAACCAACAGCAACACCAACAGTAACAGCAACGGCAACAGTAACAGCAACAGCAACAGCAACAGCAACAGTAACAGCAACACCACCACCTCTCGACGGAGCGGCGCTCTACGCCAGCAACTGCGCAAACTGCCATGGGGCTCTGGCCAATTCGACCAAGCTCAATAGCACAGCGGGAAAAATCAGTAGTGCTATCGTTAACGTCCCGGCCATGAGCAATCTCTCGTCCCTTAGCCAGGCACAGATACAGGCCATTGCCGATGCGCTAGCAACACCAGACTCATCCTCCTGTACGCTTTCGAACGGCAAGACAGTGGATCTCAATGGAGATGGTATCGTTGACATCTCGGATGCATCAAAATTGATCCTTAACTGGAGCAAGGTGTGCACATAAGACAACACAAAATCGAGGTATAAACAATGAAAACCAAAATCTCAAGGAAGGTGAGACATCTCACTATTCCTTTTTTAATATTTTGTGTACTCGCCACAATCAGTATAGGAGTTGTCCAGGCAGCATCAGTAAGCATAGAACCCGCAACAAACAGTGTCAATCAGAGCGATACTTTCAGCGTGAATGTCGTGGTCGACCCGGCAGGTCAGGCCGTTAGTGGAGTTCAGGTGAAATTGGGCTTTAATAAATCAGTTGTCAATCTTAACAGCGCTGTTGTAGGAACCTTCCTTGGAAGCAGTCCGATACAGTTCGCGAAAAATATAGACAACACCAATGGTACATTGGAACTTGCATATAATATTGCAGGTGGCGATTCTGCCAAATCGGCAAATGGAACCTTTGCAACTCTGACCTTCATGGTAAAGAGCAACGCTGCAAATGGATCCTCGAATTTAGATCTGACAATGGCGAAGCTTACAGACGCTAATGCAGATCCAATTGCTGGTGTGACAATGAATGACGGAACAATTACAGTGATGTCATCTCCAGGTGGCGGCGGAGTCACAGCTCCCACAGTCAGGATTGAACCATCATTGAATAGTGTCAACCGTACCGATACATTCAGCGTGAATGTTACGATCGACCCGGCAGGTCAGGCCGTTAGTGGAGTTCAGGTGAAATTGGGCTTTGATAAATCAGTTGTCAACCTTAACAGCGCTGTAGTTGGATCCTTCCTTGGAAGCAGTCCATTACAGTTCGCAAATAAGATAGACAACCCCAATGGTACATTGGAGCTTGCGTATACTATTGCAGGCGGCGATTCTGCCAAATCGGCAAATGGAACCTTTGCAACTCTGACCTTCACGGTAAAGAGCGACGCTGCAAATGGATCCTCGAATTTAGATCTGACAATGGCGAAGCTTACAGACGCTAATGCAGATCCAATTGCTGGAGTTGTAATGAATGACGGACAGGTAGTCGTTGGAACAGGACTAACACCGCCGAGCGTAAATATGTCGTGGAGATTCATTTCGGTACCCTACCAATTGAATAACTCAACCGTAGCTTACGTATTGAATGGAATTCAGTATGACGGGCTTTTCAGCTTCGACCCCGTTAATAAGACCTATGTTGGTGGCGTGATGGATCTAGTCCCACTGAAAGGCTACCTGATACATATGAATACATCACAGGACATAACCAATCTTGTGCATATTGGCGGACAACCGCAAATGCCTCCGTCACTCGATGTGAAGAAAGGATGGAACCTTGTCGGAACCACTAATACTTCTGCATTGGACTCTGAAACGATGCTTGGAGCAATAGATCAAAGCTACTATAGCATCTGGAACTTTAATGTTTTAACTCAGAGCTATGATATGATAGGCATCAATGGAAAGAGCGGTAATATCGACGCAACACATGTTGGAACCGATGTATTTATGATGCAGCCCAAAGTAAGCTATTGGGTTTGGGCAACTCAGGATACGTCATTACCTGCATATAGTCCCTAGAAAGAGGTGAATGAAAAATATAAAATAGGAATAAACTTTATATAAGGGTTTATTCCTTAATTTTTTGTTTATGAAAAGGTGATACAATTTGTCAAGTAAAAAAATATTAACTATAATAATAATTTGCACAGCTATCGCTTTCTCTGCTGGCATTGCTGGCGCAGATGATAACCCGCCAAGTTTACCTGTAATGCTATACGGGAATGTTATTATTGATGGAAATCCAGCGCCGGTAGGTGTAACAATAACTGCAAAAGCGGGGACTAGCCAGGCTGGAGCTACTAATGTTCTTACTGCAGGAACTTATGGAGATAAACCGAACGGCAGGCTTCCAATATCTGCAAACGATGGAGCTAATGTTGATTTCTATGTAAATGGTATTAAAGCAACACCATCAATCCAATTCACGTATCATTCAAATGAGGCTGGCAAAATTATTCGTGTTGATCTCAGTGCTAACAGTGGAACATCTAGTTCATCTGGCAGTTCATCCGGCGGAAGTGGAGGAGGGTCAGGAAGCGGAATAAAACCAACCACAACTGTGCCGCAGTCTACAGTTCCACCCATAAAATCCGCAGTGGGAGTAACAGGAACAAAGGAACCCCAGGTTGCTACTACAGCAGCACCTTCAACAACTGGACCAGCATTCAACTTCTATATGATTTTGGGTGTATTTGCAGTCGTTGCAGTGATAGGTGTCACACTAAAGAAATGGGGTAAAATCTGAAGGGATATAAAATTGAAAATAAAATGTTGACAAAATTTTTGAATTTTGACATTAGGCTGACTTTGGGATTGAATCATATCCCTTTAAGTCAGCATAATTTATTCAGCACTCAATTTTTTTTCAGCTTGAAAACCCGCACATCCCCGTATTCAAACACCTTTTCAAACACCTCAGGATGTCCCTCAAAAAGCCCAGGATTCCTGAATCGTTCTGCCTCAGCCTCACCAAAATAAACATACGAAACATTATATTTCCTCAAAAGCCCATCTACTTCTGTAATATCACCTGATGTATATATTTTATCAACATCTGACCAGCGCAGGTCTATCTCGCTCCTTTTCGGGAATCTCCAGTTAAGTTCATGTCCGGCCCATCCTATTACTGTTGGAAGTCCTGTAAATGTTGTTATGGCAGTATTCCATTCATATAATTCACCCGGCGCCTGAAGGATAACGGGCTGTCCGGTTATATTCCTGAACCATAATATCGCCTGGTAGTCCTGTGGATGCTCTTTTTTTACATACGCCATGCCGTCAAGTTCAGGAACACCTCTGAAACTGCCGGATTTTCCGATTGTAGCAAAAACAGGATATATGGAAACCAGCAGGATGAGGGCGACAGCTGCGATCCCCCATGCTTTTTTTGAATTAAAATAATCACGTAGACAGAATACGATATAACCAGCGCAAATGCCCCAGATGACCCAGTTCTGGAGATACATTTTAAAAACAGTGTTCAGACGAATATAAATCGGATTTCCGCTTCCCAGCGCATCCTGGATATAAAAAAATTCACAGAAAAGGGATGTGAATACACCAGTTAGAATTAATATCAAAATAAAAACATTATTCTTATCCTTCTCTTTCAAGATGGAAAGTACCGACAGAACAAGAAGGGGTATCAGTAAGATCAAAAGTTCATAGTCATTGGTTTTTGGATTTGTCGCAATATTAAAAATAAATTGCCTCGCCTCAAATAGCGTTATCAATGCAGCTATTCCCGGCAAGATCAATGATAACTTGAATATATTCTTATTAAAATTCCAGGTGTTTCTCAGGACAAAAGTGTAAATAAGGAACAGGAATAATCCATAAACAGCCATATAAAAGATCAAAGATGTTCTTCCGGAAGGGACTAACGAAATAGTCTTGTCTATCTTATACGAAAGATGATACGGTAGATACAATAGATAACTTGCAGCGGCCATTGCTGCTATTGATGCAAATGAGATTAGATAAAATTTCATTTTTATCCGATGATTTTTTGAATAAATAAATATTTGATTGCAACCGATTACCATAATCGCCAGAATCAGATACACAGGATAATCCCACGTATTCAGTGGATACAAAAAACCTACAGAAAGCCCCAGAACAAGGATTGAACGCCAATCAATGGAATTAGATTTCATTATATTCAGCAGAAGAAGAATTACAAGAAGCTGGAAGGTAATTGATATCATGTGTGGATGTAAATCACCCTGGAGGAAGCTGAAATATGGAAATTCATTAATAGTATCAGGGATAACGCGCGAACTTGTCCAGTAATTAAATGAGAGCATGTTGTTGAGCGCATTTTCTTTTCTGAAAATATCCGCCAACTGGAAAAAACCCACAAGATTTCCCGCGATCGTAACGAAAAATGCAGTGAGAATCCCATACTTTATTCTCCCAGTAATATTGAACCCGATACCGAAAGCTGTCGTGAAAGATAAAGCAAAAAAAGAGGCGGTAGCGAGATTAAAGGCTATTGATGGCAATATTCCTGTAATATTTATCAAATTCGAAACTACAAGATAGCCGAAATAATAATAATATGTCACAGTACCTGACATCCACGGGTCAGGAGGAGGAAATCCAGTGGTTCGAAGCATGCTGTTAATGAATGTCATGTCCATGAATTTCTCGCCACCCGTCCAGTAAATGTCAGGACTGTAAGCGCGTATCAATGCAAATATCAAAAAAGCAAGTAAAAATATTATTTCAAATTTAATGATATATTTTTTTTCAAAATGAACAAAGCCTTTTTTGATATATATCAAGAACGAAAATGCTGCTATAACTACCAATGAAAGCATTATGGAAATATAAGAATAACCGACAGCAATAGAAATGATCCAGCCGATATATGTAAGAAGCAGTAATCCAAATGGCTTTGAAATGCAATAGCCGGAATCTTTTAAATTCCGGCACAAATAACATGAAAACGGAAGGGTTATAAATCCTATGATCTCTAAGACAAGCCACCAGATTGCAATATCAAACAGGTTCAATCCCATAAGAATTCATACCATAACCTGAATATCTGGGATCCCATTCCGAAGACATCCTTTACGAGGTTGACTTTAGTTGTGCCACCATGCTTCCAGACAACCGGAAATTCCTTTACCTTGAATCCTTTGCGCTGTGCCCTCACGAACAATTCGGTATCCCAGAACCAGTGGGTATCTTTTATTTCATCCATTAGCTCAAACATTGCTTCGCGCCTGGAGGATTTGAAACCGCACTGGTGATCATAGAGTTTCGAACCAAGCATCAGGCGTGTCAGGTAATTGAAACCTTTGCTTGCAAATCCTCTTTTTAAAGGCCGCTTGACATTGCTTTCCGGAAGCATCCGTGAACCTGTGGCAAAATCATATCCATCACGGATGGATTGGATCAACTCTTTTAGATGATTCATATCAGTTGCAAGGTCTACATCTATGTATCCGAGGATTTCTCCTTTTGATTCTTTGAATGCCCGGTTCAGGGCTCGTCCCCTTCCCTGGCGTTTTTCCGAATGCAGGTGCATCACAAAATTATATTTTTTTGCGAGAGATTCACATATTTTATCTGTGCCGTCAATGCTGCCATCCTCAGCAATTATTATTTCAAAAGATGATGTGATTTCACGAAGAGCTGCCGCTGTTCGTTCAACAGTTCCTTCAATTCGTCTCACTTCATTATAGGCAGGAAGGACGATTGAAACCTCTACTATATGAATACCTCCTTATTTAAATAAAAAAAAGTTCACATCAAAAAATGAATTTAATTATATATCTACCCGATTTAATATGGGTTCGATATGAATTGGCCTTATTTCATCCCGTACACATTTTTTTTCCTTCTCTCAATTGTATCATTTAACCTATCCCGGTCTGTGGATGGTGGTTTTACCTCCTGGAGTTTTTTCTCTTCTCTTGCAGGAGGCTTACGCTTTCGGGTTTCCCATACATTATCATATACATCCGACATTCTTCATTCACCTTTTCGCTGGTTATTTAATGCTTTTATTGATTTCATTCTTAATAAAACGAGAGGATACAATTGACAAATTTTATTTTTCAATATCCAATATTTTATTATTTTATTTGGTCTTGTCACTAACAACACTATTTTTCAATATCCCGATGCCCTCTATTTCAATTTCAACTTCATCCCCGGCCGATAATTCACCAACACCAGGCGGCGTACCTGTCGCTATGATATCCCCGGCCTCCAGAGTCATGATGCTGGAAATGAACTCTATTAATTCAGGCACACCAAAAATGAGATTGGAAGTTCTTGAATTCTGTCTTACTTTACCATTAACCCTTGTCCTGATATAGAGGTCACTAACATCCAATCCTGAATCTATTATAAAAGGGCCATAAGGTGCAAAAGTGTCAAAACTTTTTGCCCGTGTCCATTGTCCATCTTCTTTCTGGATATCCCTGGCCGTTACATCATTAAAGCACGTGTATCCCATGATCACACTATTTGCATCCCCGGATGAAACATTTTTACAGCGCTTACCAACCACAATAGCAAGTTCAGCTTCATAGTCGACTCGTTTTGCTGTGCCAGGATAGACAATTTTTCCAAGATGTCCAATGACTGAAGATGGGGGTTTAAGAAAAATCAAAGGTTTTTCCGGTATCGCCATATCCAGTTCCCGGGCATGATCCATGTAGTTTAATCCCACGCAGATTATTTTGCTCGGGATTGTTGGCGGCAATATCTCCAGCTCTGCCAGAACAAAAGTATCACAATAAAGGCCTCTTTCAACTATAACACGCTCTTCCCTGACAACCCCCTCCAGCACTTCATTATCATATTTAAATCGTCCAATCATTCAATAATACCCTCTGCCATCTCAATTTTTCAGGTGAATACCTTGCTTTACTTATTAAGTTTTTGATATGCTAATACTAAATCAAAAATTGTCCATAGAAAGCTTTATACATCATCAGTATCATAATTATAATCATAATATATTTAGTATCATTTGGAGGAATTAAAGAATGAAATATGTTCACGTCCAATCAGTACTTCCACAGGAGGATGTGATTGCACTGAAAGCAAAAACAGGCGAATCCTCAGTAAAGGAAGCGATTTCAAAAGCTGTTTATTTTTATTTAAAATGCGCAAAGGAAGAGTAATATGAAAGAAGTCCCAAAATATATCACATCTATCCAGCTACAGGCAAATGAAACGAAAAATATCAACATTTCACTTGGTTTTGAAAAAAATGGGGCGATGATGTTGAATTTCCAGGATACTGCCGAACTGGAGCAAGACTCTTCTTATTTAAATGAGGCTGCTTACCCGAATAGCGCAGTTATGGTTTATGGAAAGTATTCAATGTGGCTTTCAATGTTTACAAGACACGTTAAATCCTGTAATGATAATTCTCAAAAGGATTTTAAAGATTAATCAACCATTAATAGCTATGGTTACTATTGCTATTTTGATAGGATCGGATTCAGACAGGCAGATCGCCGAAAGAACAATAAAAGTACTGGATAATGCAGGGATCGATTATGATATCCAGGTTCTATCGGCACATAGGAATCCGGTAGAGCTTGAGGATTACATAAAAAAAAGTGATGCGCAAGTGTTCATTGCAATTGCAGGATTATCTGCGGCTCTTCCCGGAGTGGTCGCCTCAAGGACAAAGAAACCTGTAATAGGCGTTCCGGTAAGTTCAAAACTTGGCGGACTTGATGCGCTTTTATCAATTGCCCAGATGCCAAAAGGAGTACCTGTAGCTTGCGTAGGAATAGATAATGGTGAGAATGCGGCATACCTGGCATTAAGGATACTGGGGAAGAATTAGGATTGGATAAATATCAGTTAACAAACCGGGTTACCGAAAATAATAAGTAATGATAATTACAATGTTTATTTTGGAGAGCAATCCGGGTAATCATATCCGGCCACGGGAGCGCCGTAAGTCGTGAATGATATAGAAATCCAAAGACGGGTGAAGCTGTTTGCGGACTAACTATGGAATAGGGTCCTGCCCGGGCTTGTATCCATTTTTTTCATTATTTTCATTATATTCATCTTGCCACGAGTACCGTACACTTAGCTTTCTTTACCACAGCCTGTGCCACGCTTCCAAGCTCCGGGTTTATTTCGGTCTCACCCTCACCGCCCATGACGATCGTATGAACGTTATATTTTTCAGCAGCTTCAAGTATCGCATGCGCGATGATCTCTGCACGGGCTCCCATCTTTGGGATTCTCTGCATGCTGACCCCAACAAGTATTTTATGGACATCTATGCCCATATCCGCTCCCATATCCACGACCCTGCCCAGTACTTCCTCGCCATGTGATACAAGTTCCTCTCTCTCTGAATCCTTCTTTGCTACAGCCACATAAATAGCTGCCATTTTGATATTATATGATTTTGTGATCTTCATAGCTGCGATCTCTGCTTTTCGTCCATATTCGCTGCCGTCGGTCGCAAGAAGTATCTCATATTTCGTCATTATCAAACCTCTTTCTTTCTTATTTTCTGCTCGAGTTTATCAAGCGCAACCATAAGTCCGAAAATCACAGCCTGCGGTCTTGGAGGACATCCCGGAATATATACATCCACGGGAATAATTTTGTCAACTCCGCCACAGCTTGCGTAAGTATCTCCAAAGATCCCGCCATTGCAGGCGCACGAACCCATTGCAGCGACAAGTTTTGGTGACGGCGTTGCGTTATAAGTTTTAAGAAGCGCAAGTTCCATGTTTCGCGTAACAGGACCCGTGACAAGGAGCATATCAGCATGGCGCGGTGAAGCCACAATATGAAGACCGAATCGCTCAATATCGTATATCGGATTTGAAAGCGCATTCACCTCAACCTCGCATGCGTTGCACGAGCCTGCATCAACTTCACGAATATGCAGTGATCTCCCGAATATATTCCTGATTTTATCATTCAGGCGCTGCCCCATTATCTCAATTTCATCTTCAACCGTCATAACTTACTCCGGATACTGGTAATAAGGTCTTCTTTTGTCTTTGATGCGAGTTCATATTCCTGCGTGAGTTTGATTGCGCCATATCCGCATGCTTCTTCACATCTTCCACAGAATATGCAGCCGCAATAAGATAATGAAAGCGTCTTTTCACCGCTTTTTTCCGTGAACCATATAACACCTGGCGGACAGACTTTAATACAATCCCCGCAAAAAGTGCATTTATCTGAGATTTCAGGTTTTCCGCGAAAACCCTCCGGTGCAATATCAGGTACAGCAGGATATTTCGTCGTTTGACAGCCGGCTTTAATGGTTTTCCTGAGTATTTCAAGCATTTTTTCACCTACATGTCATTGCCTGAATAAGACAAGCTCAAGCTCTTGTTTATGATCGGGAAGTCAGGTACGATATTATCAAGCACTGCATACTCTATGGAAAGCCAGTTGCAAAAGGACGGATCACGGACTTTGCACCTTTCGATCTTGTTCCCTGATGTTCGTATCCAGTAAATTGTTTCTCCTCTTGGCGCTTCGCAAATCCCGAGCGCATAACCGTCCGGGATTTTATCAACCTTTACTCTTATGTCACCTTCAGGAAGTGACCAGAGCGCCTGTTCTATCAATCCTACGGATTCACATACTTCATCTGCCCGTACAATAGTCCTTGCATGCACATCACCTGCTTTTGAAACAATTACTTTGAAATTGAATTCCTTGTAGGCCGCATACGGATGATCGCGCCGCATATCCCTGTCAATCCCGGAAGCCCGTCCAACCGGCCCTACTACATGCAATCCCTTAGCTATATCATTATAGAGGCGCCCTGTTGTTTCTATCCTGTCCATCAGGGATGGGGTCGAGCTCAGATGTTCCATCAATTTCCTGAAATCTCTTTGAATAATCGAAAGACTAAGAAGGATTTCATCCTTACTGCCACCAATATCGCGCCGCACACCACCGATTGTGTTCATGCCCCGGAGCAATCTGCTTCCTGTGACACGTTCATTTAACTGCAATACATCTTCCTTGAGTTTGTTGGCGTGCGCTGCGCCGAATGAAAAAGCCACATCTGTCGCGATCCCTGCGATATCAGCAATGTGATTGTATATTCGCTCAAGTTCAAGAAGAATTGTCCTGATATGGTTTGCGCGTGGCGGTATGTTTAGCCCGGCTATTTTTTCCATTGCCTGGCAGAACGTCACTGCATGGGCGACTGAGTTATCGCCTGAAATCCTCTCAGCAAGAAAAACGGCTTTGTCAATCGAGATATTCTCAAAAAGTTTCTCAACCCCTTTATGAGTGTAGAAATGCCTGATTTCAAGATTGATTATGGGCTCACCTGCCACGCTGAACCTGAAATGTCCTGGTTCGATCACACCCGCATGTACCGGACCAACAGGTATCTCATATACGCCTTCACCCTCCACACGGCGATAGATATATTCACCATCTACCCGGGGCGGTTTTGTTTTGATATCAAAATCCTTCCTGAGAGGATGCACTCCGGCAGGCCAGTCCTCAAAGTTCATAAGCCTTCTCGGATCAGGATGCCCCTGCGGTATCAGGCCGAACATGTCCTGTATCTCCCGTTCGTACCAGTTTGCAGATGCGATCTTATTAGTAATGGAAGGATATTTCGGATTTTTTTCATCGATACTTATTCTTAAAATTATAAATGAATCATCCCTGGCTTCTGAGAAAACATAATGAATTTTAAAAGAGCCGTCAATTTTGCGTTCATCCGTGGCAAAAATACAAACAACTGGCAGATCCAGATGGTGATAAATATAGTCACACATTTTCACTATTAATTCTTTTTTTACAGTGAGATATGTTTCATTATGTAGTGTGGAAACTTCAAGAACATTAGTATTAAATTCTTTTTTGATGGATTCTATATTGGCATTCATTAAATCACCCTTATGACAGCCACGACTTTCATGATCATATCATAAAAAAACGGGGGAATATAGACTCCCAGCACAATTACGAATACTGCAACGATCACCATTGCCCCGAGAGTCCACCTGCTCACTTCTCCGGGCACGATTCCGGATTTTGGAATTCCGAAGATCATTTTACTCAAGTTATAGAAAAAACCTGCGAATATCATAATTATAAAGAGCAGAAATAAGACCGAAGAAATGATATTTCCCTGAAAGAAACCTGCTGAAAGTATTGTAAATTCGCTAATGAATATACCAAAAGGCGGCGACCCTGTGATCGCAAGCCCTCCTATTAGCAGCAATGTTCCGGTTGTGGGCATGGATTTCATTATTCCGCTCACCTTGTCTATCTCTTTTGTTTCATGCTTTAGAAGCACATTTCCCGCGCCGAAAAACATCAGTGATTTTGTCATGGCATGATTGAACATGTGGAGTATCGCACCAAAAGCCCCCAGAGCCCCTCCGAATCCTATCCCGAGGGCTATTATTCCCATATGCTCAACGCTGCTGTATGCAAGCATCCGTTTGTAATCTTCCTGTAGAATTATGAATGGCACTGCTATACCAATGGAAAGAAGCCCGAATATAATGAGGAGATTGCTTGTAAAAGCCGGTCCGGTTGACTTTGTTGCGATCGTATAGAATCTGATAATCCCATACATGGCGCAATTCAGGAGAACTCCTGAAAGCAGCGCGCTCACAGATGTTGGGGCCTCGCTGTGCGCGTCCGGAAGCCAGGTATGCATGGGAGCAAGACCTGCTTTTGTGCCATATCCAATGAGAATAAAAATGAATGCAAGCTTCATTATAGTAGGGTCAAACTGGTCTGCCACCGCGATAAGGGATGTCCAGTTAAGAGCATCTCCTGATTCTCCCAGTACTTTTACAGCTCCATAATAGGTAAGTATGGTTCCGAACAGGGCGAATGTAATTCCTACCGTGCATATGATCATATATTTCCAGGCTGCTTCAACCGAGGATTTTTTGGTATGAAGTATCATGAGAAGGGCTGAAACAAGAGTTGTCATCTCAATTGCGATCCAGAGGCCAAGATTATTTGTGACCCCGACAAGGAGCATGGTGAACATAAATATGTGAAACAGGATATAATAGAGTTTCAATTTTTTAAAATCCATTATCCCGTGTTTGAATTCATGCCCCATATAACCAATGGAATAAACCGAAGCCACAAAACCTACAATTGAAACGATGAGGACAATAAAAGCGCTGAATGCATCCGCAAAGAGGGCGTTTGTCCACGAAATTACGACATTGTTCTGATACACATTTTTTACCAGGATCAATCCAAGAATAAGGGTAGCGATAGAACCTATAAGACTTACCGTCTCAACTTGTTTCTTTGATTTTGTAAGAAAGCATAATATGCCTGTCAATACAGGAGCAAGAAGAAGATATTCTATCATGGTATCAACCTATTAAATTTTTGAGCAAATCCGTATCTATACTCTCAAATGTTTTGTTTATCCTGAATATCAGGATGCCCATAATGAGAACGCCGATAAGGACATCAAAGAATATCCCGAGTTCAACCAGAAGAGGCATGCCATTTGTCAATGAAATTGCCCCGAGAAAAAGACCATTCTCCATTATCAGTATTCCAAGCATCTGCATCAGGGCTTTTTTTCGGCTTATCATAATGAAAAGCCCTATTGACACAAGCGACATGGACGCTGAAAGTGCTAAACTTGAAAGTTCTGAAATGATACTTATCGATCTTATAAGATAATATGATATTACAACAAGGGTACCGCCAATGATAAGTGAAGGCGATATATTAACATAAAGTTCTATCTCCTTTTTAACTTTGATCTCCCTGATAATGTAAATAAAAATATACGGTATTACTGCTGATTTTATTATCAGGGTCAGGAGAGCGACAATATAAATATCATATTTTCCCGTGGAATATGCCACAATGCCAGCAACGCATGCAAGCAGGAATGACTGGATACCAAAAGCCCTGACACATGAATATAGCCTTGTGGAACCAAGTATCATAAAAGTCGAAACAAGAATGAATGCTATTAATAATTGCATTATTTTAGACCCAAAAACAACTTCTGCCATTTTTATCCTCCTTTTACTATAATAACTGCCACAATGGCCAGGAATGAAAGCATAAGAGATATTGACATTAATTCAGGCAGCCGGAACAATCTCCATTTTGCTGTTGAAGTTTCAACAACTGCCATCGTTATTCCAATAATTACTATCTTTATCAGAAAAATTAACAATGCTAAAACGTATTCTGCTGCACCTGCGCCTCCTGTAGCTATGCCCCATGGGAAAAATATGTTTGCAAGCAATGAAAAAATGAGTAATTGCTTTATCATTGCCCCAAGCTCCACTATTGCCAGTTGTTTTCCTGAATATTCAAGTATCATTGCTTCGTGGATCATCGTAAGTTCAAGATGTGTAGCCGGATTATCCACAGGGATGCGCCCGGTTTCAGCTATTGCGATAATAAAAAGTGCGACAAAAGCAAGTATCTGGTAAGGTGACATGGCATCGAAGCCCAGGCCTGATACGGTCTGTGAAATGAAACCCAGATTCGTTGAGCCAACATTTAGCGCAACTGCAAAAATAGAAAGCATCAATGCCGGTTCTACTAAAGAAGCTATGAACATCTCACGGCTTCCTCCCATCCCCCCGAAAGAACTTCCGGCATCCAGCGAAGCAAGGGCGGTAAAAAACCTTGCCAGGGCAAATAAGTATATAACTGCGATCAGGTCTCCTGCAAAACCAAGGTAAAGTTGTGTAGTGTATATCGGTATCAACAAACCTGCTGCGAGTACGGCCACAAAAGAAACAACGGGCGCAGCATGGAATATCCAGGACACGTTCGTTGAAACAACGGAATCTTTTTGGAGGAGTTTTAGTATATCATAATATGGCTGCAACACACCCGGACCTTTCCTTATCTGGAAGAATGCTTTTACTTTTTTCATGATTCCGCTAAGCAGCGGGGCCAGGGCAATGATGATAAATAGCTGGAAAATGATTTGTGCGATCATTTAGCTTCCTCCTGCTATTACGAACATGAAAAGGATAATTAATATTCCAAAAATGTAACCAAGATATGCATGAATGCTTCCTGTCTGGATTAGTTTGGCTTTTCTTGATTTGACCATGACGAAATCAACCACCGGATTATATAAATATTGTTCAAATACCTGTTCTATTCTTGATTCGAACTTAAACGATTCCTTTAGATACGGGGATGAATAAGTTACTTCTGTTTCTCTTGCGGGACGATATAAGCTCTTGAACCACATCTGAACAGGTTTTGAGAAAGCATTTGCAGAATATTCATTTCGCGCTGTTGAAATCGGCTGGCCGCATCCCCATGTTTCATAGTTTGGCTGCCAGGTCTTCCTATTGATCAATAAAATAATGGCGGGAATTAACATAAGAATTAATAATATTGCAAGAAGAACAGGCGTTAAAATTGAAATTCCCTGCGAGGAGGGGATAGATATCATCCCGAAAGTACCAGCTGAAATGGATTGACTGAATGCACCTGTCCCGATAAAAGATGCTGTGATCCTGTCAAGCACTGGAAGTACGTACACTGGCAATATACCAAGCAATATTGATAATAATGCAAATATCCCCATTCCGGCAAGCATTGGAATATTTACCTCTTTTGCATGCCTGGCATGTTCACTTCTGGGCAAAGCAAGGAAAACCATACCGAAAAACTTGAGGAAACAATAAGCGGCAAGTGCTCCGGTCAAAGCAAGGAATGCAGCACTGATAGATAGCATGATAATGGCAAAATTGTTATTTAAATTAAAACTGAGGAGCAGGGATTGGAAAGTCAGCCATTCGCTCACAAAACCACTGAATGGCGGCATCGCCGAAATTGATAAAACACCAATAAGGATAAGAATGGCACTCAGTGGCATTTTCTTTATTATGCCCCCTAATTCTTCGATATTTTTTGTATGGGTCGAATATAATATGGAACCTGCGCCTATGAAGAGCAATCCTTTAAAAACAGAATGGTTCAGGAGATGGTATAGTGCCGCAATCGCTGCTATTGCTGATATTATGGGCTTTCCGCTTGCGAAAAATATCATTGAAGCGCCAAGACCGATAAGGATGATCCCGATATTTTCAATACTGCTAAATGCCAGCATCCTTTTCATATCCGGTTCCACAACCGCATACAATATGCCAAGTATTGCAGATATCGTGCCTACTGCCAGTACAACGTAACCCCACCATGATCCGCTTGCTCCAAGAAAATCAAAAAATACCCGGATCATCATGAAAATGGCGGTTTTGATCATTACGCCTGACATCAGGGCCGAGACATTACTTGGCGCCGCAGGGTGGGCATATGGAAGCCATATATGAAGGGGAACGATACCCGCTTTTGCTCCAAAACCGATGAAAGCAAAAATGAATGCAAGGTCTTTAAGAAGCGGTGTCATGGTCATGCCGGCAGCGTTGAATGTTTCAAAACTGAAACTACCCGATGCTCCTGCAAAGATCATAAATGACAGAAGAATGAAACCGGTTCCGATATGGGTCATTACGATATAGATAAAACCTGCTTTTCTTGTTTCTGGTTTTTCATGTTCATAAACTACAAGGAAAAAAGATATTATGGACATTAATTCCCACAATATCAAGAACATGATTGCGTTATTTGCGCAAATTACAAATATCATCGAGAGAATAAAAATATTATACAGGAAACCAAGATGACCGATATTCTTTTTACCGAAATATTCTTTAACATATCCTGTTGAAAATATCGATACTGCAAATACTGATATTGATATTACCAGAATAAAAAAGGCTGATAATTTATCTACAAAAAATCCGAATTTCAGGTATGAATCTTGCGAAGGTGTCAAATAAAACGTTTCGCCAAAAATTACGGATATGGAAAAAATCGCACCGATCAGGGCTCCTGCTGCTGCGCTGAAAAATGAAAAATACGAACAAATGCTATCCTTTTTGTTTAATATAACCGATGAAATGGCCCCAATCAAATAAAAAGCAACCAATCCAAGAAATAAATAATCATATATTTTTAAAATATTATATCCCAGCTTTTTTTCATTAATTTATATTTCAACAGAACCCCTTATCACCTTCGTTTTCGTATATAACATTTTCTGGTAGTTTCATATAAATTAAATAATGTATACCGATTATTAATGTTGAATTAGATGGCGATTTACATAATCAAAGGGAGACAAAGAACAATGATATTGTCGAAAAAGATATATGCAGGTTCATGCGAATAACGATATATTTCAGGAGGTCATCCATTTGAATCTAAAGATCGAACCAATCGGTATTATCAAGAACACCGAATCCGGATTATCAGATATATTAATATATTCTGATTATGAACATGTTCTTGGGAATTTCCTGGAACAATTCGAAAAAGGAACAAAAGTGCTGATCATCCATAAAAATATAGAATCCCGGGACGAACATCAGGTCAAGGTTACGTCAGCTGAATTAATAAACCGCAAAGGTAATCTCCTGACAGTAAAAGGGATTGAAGCAGATAACGATTCAGTAATAGATGTAAGAATGGGATGAACTTTGGGGGGGCTATCATGGGGGTTGACCTGGGTGATATTTTCGAACGAAACGAAATAGAGTTTTCCGACCTGAAAGGAAAAGTAATAGCCATAGATGCCTACAATACACTTTATCAATTCCTGAGTATAATACGCCAGCGCGATGGTACACCGCTTATTGATTCCCACGGGGAGATAACATCCCATCTTTCGGGTTTCCTTTACAGGACAACAAACCTCATCGAAGAGGGGATCAAACCTGTATTTGTCTTTGATGGCGTACCCCCTGAATTCAAAAATAAAACAATTGAAGAACGAAAAAAAATAAGGGCAAATGCACAGGAAAAATGGGATGAGGCAAAAGCAAGGGGAGAAGATAAAGAAGCATTCAAACATGCCCAGGCATCATCCCGGATCCAGGGGAACATGATAGAAGATGCAAAACTTTTGCTAAAGGTTATGGGTATCCCTGTCATCCAGGCGCCGTCTGAAGGAGAAGCGCAGGCCTCATCAATTGTAATGGATGGCAAAGCTTATGCTGCAGCTTCCCAGGATTACGATGCACTTTTGTTCGGTGCGCCTGTTGTTTTAAGGAATCTTGCAGTAACAGGGAAACGAAAGCTTGCTGGAAAGAGTATATTCGTGGAAGTAAAACCTGAACTCATCGACCTAAAGAAAGGACTTGCTGCAATGGGTATATCCAGGGAACAACTTGTGGATATTGCGCTTCTTGTGGGAACAGATTATAATGATGGCATAAAAGGAATAGGCCCCAGGAAGGCTTTGAAATTGATAAAAAAACATACGGGAATTGAAGCTGTACTTCTTGAATTAAAAACGTAGATCAAAAACCTCACTGAAATAAAAAATTTATTCCTTAATCCTCCTGTAACATCCGAATATGAAATAAACTGGAAAAAACCGGATCCGGAGGCCATCATGAAATTCCTCTGTGATGAACATGATTTTTCGCAAGTTCGCGTTTCAAAAGCTGTGGAACGCCTGGTCGAAGCCTCGGATGAGGGACAAAAGACCCTGGATAAGTGGTTTTAAGGATAGAAGAATCCTTGAAATAAAATAAAAAGGAAAAGTTGATCATTTCACGAATTTTGGCGAAAAATACTTCTTGATAACCGTATCGCATTTATCGCATGAGATCATGAGCCAGTCTCCAACTTCCTGTTTACCATAATGGTCGAATATTGATGCACCGCAACCCGGACATACATAATATTCCTTGAAATAATAATTGTAGAACTCCGGGCAGTGTTCAAGCCAGTTGATGGTCTGGAGGAGCCGTTCAAGATATCTTTGCTTTCCTCCTTTTGCTCCTTTTATCTCCTCCTGCACATGTTCTTCCATATGCTTTATATGCCTTTTACTGTGCTGTCTTATTTTCTGGTAATTGCTTATGAATTCTTTTCCATTCTCCAGGTATTTCAGGTACCCTTTTTTTGTTTCCCCACTCTCGCTTATTGTTCTCAGGAAATATTCACCCATGAGATCTTCCATGAGGTCTGAGCATTCAGTACAGATATTATAGCCCTTGTAATTTTTTGAATCCTGGTCTCCCTTGCATATCTTGCAGGTTTCCATATAATATCACCCGACGCATACCGGCTTAGTTGCTTCCCGCGTGAACATTATGGGATAAAGGTTCAGGACTGACAATAGATCTCCTTTTTTGATCTCACCTGATTCCTGCCCCATAACATAAGCTACATTTATCGTCCGGTCCATTTCAACCGGTGTAGGCCCTTCTTTTGTTGCCACCTTAACGACCGAAACAATTGGATGATGACTGAAAGCACACGGTATCGCAAGCATATCCTTTTGCACGGTTATTTCTTTTACCTTGACACGCTCAAGCTTACCTGCCCCGATCGGGATATCCTCATCTGCTATTACCATCTCCCACTTTGCCCTGGTAGCTATTGTAAATTCATATGGCGATGCTCTGACTTTTTTTCTTGTTACCTTCCCATTACCGCGGGAAACCACATTTACTACTTCACTCATGCTTTCACCTTTCTTTAATATAAATATCAAAGTACTTATAGTTTATCATGGTTAATCATTATACTTATTAATCATGATATTTAATTATGTTGTGATAAATATCGATTGCATTCAAATTTCCCTGGCTACAAACGAAACTTTAATTAACACATAATTCCCTTGAGGTACTCCTGCTCCGATAGTGTAGCACGGCCAATCATGTCAGACTCTCACTCTGACGACTGGGGTTCAAATCCCCATCGGAGCACTTATAATTTCTTTAACCTTTCTGCTGCATGGGCGGCACGATTCCTGGCTCCGTCTCCTTTACAAACTCTTTATCCTCCCACATATCAAATGCGATCGCTATTGCGGCGGCCTGAGTAATGATCGCAAAAGCGCATATGATATGGAAGAAAAGGATGAGACCATAAATCGAGGTATTGATTACAGGGATTGTTAAGGTCATGCCAATGTCAAAGAAGAGCACAGCTCCGAATATGCCCGCCCACACTGAAAGATTGAGACTTGCCTGCGCAATGCGTTTCACCCTGCCCATAACCCTGGATTTGCGAATACCAGAGAAGTTGTAAAATGCAAGCCCTATGATGGCTATGCCCAGCGCGATATGCAGATACAGCATAACCAGAGAGCCCCTGGAAATCATCACGAGAAGAAACTCAATTAACGCAATCCAGATCATCGCATACAGAGTCATCCATAACTTCATCGAGATTCACCTCGATAAAGTATGGTATGTCCATGAAATTTATCAGATACCATTTTCCAATCACCACGTCATACGTTCGTCTACTGTTTTTGATTTTGAACTATGATACAAGTCCTATTATTAAATAAGTTCTTCGAGAATATATAGCCTTTCAATCACATTTTACTTCTAATAATCACTTTCTTAAAATTGAAAATTATTTAATTATTATCATACAGATATACACGTGCATAATGATAACAATTATACTAAGCATTAAATTTTTAAAAATCTATATATCCTAAGAAATACATATTTAATATTGTTAAATCAAGGATAGGTTGTGTACCAGCAAAGGTGGCAAAGCTCCTCTTGCCACCTTTTCTGCATTATAGTTGCCAGTTAAATGGATATAATTAAAGTCTTTTATTCAGAGCCATCAAAAGTTCTTCTGGTGTCTTAAAATCATTTTGAGCATCGAGTTCCACGATATCCCGAAGGATTTTTATGAGGCTATGGACAGGCTTTGCCGTATGGCTGAATTTTCGGTTAATATTCAGTCCTTCAAACCTTATTGAGCTATTGTTGCTGAAATTACCAAGATTAAGAGTTATAGGCAGGTTGTTTTTTGTCTTTATCTTATACATTCCCAAACCAAACCGGATCACCGAAGGTATCGAATAAGATCTTCCATAAACCTGTGCCTCAATGAACTCAGGTGTTGTCGGGATTATTTTTTCAAATGTTATTAAATAACATAAACCGGTAGTTTTATTTATTACAGGATAAGCAATGAAAGGTTGAATCGGAGCTACTGAATTTATTTTACCCTCAAGGAAGTTATTAAGTTCCCATGGGCGAAATTCTCTTCTATCCACCAGACTTTTAGTAATCTGCACAGGTGCTATGACCTCCTTATTATTTTCCCCAAGAAGGACGACCTGGTCATTTGGACCAATTCTTGATAACCTGATGATTTTTATCTCTATTTGTTCGACTTCATCATTTTGTTTCTGTTCAATACCTTTTGCCATAATTAATTCAATCCATTATCAAATATTTAATGTTTGGCATTATCAAGCTGAAGTTTTAACACGTATAATGATAAATACTATTGAAATAAATTAACTAAAGGGAACAGGAGTAAATATGGATCTATTAACTAAATACAAATTTGGCGAACCTGAATTATCAAACCGCATGGTCATGGCGCCTATGACCCGTTGTCGTGCAATTAAGGGAAATATTCCTAATCCATTAGCAGTTACCTATTACACACAAAGAGCCTCGGCAGGTTTAATAATTACGGAAGGCTCACAGGTGAGCCCTCAGGGAGTGGGTTATGCCCGTACCCCTGGAATATATTCATCTTCACAGGTTGCGGGCTGGAAGAAAGTGACCGATGCAGTTCATAAAGCCGGGGGGATAATTTTTCTTCAACTCTGGCATGTGGGACGAGTATCGCATCCTGACCTCCTCGGGGGCGAACTGCCTGTTGCACCTTCTGCACTTCCGGTAGAGGGCGAGATTCATACACCTCTTGGCAAAAAGAAATTCGTGATCCCAAGAGCGCTTGAAACAGACGAGATACCAGGTATTATAGGGCAATTCAGGAAAGGCGCACAGAATGCAAAAGCTGCAGGCTTTGATGGAGTTGAGATCCATGGCGCAAATGGATATCTGCTTGACCAGTTCCTGAGAGATGGCTCAAACCGCCGAACAGACAAATATGGTGGAAGTTTACAGAAACGGATTCGTCTTCCTCTTGAAGTTACAGAAGCTGTCGTGGATGTATGGGGTGCGGAAAGGGTCGGTTACAGGATTTCACCACATTTTTCATCCTATTCGATGTCTGATACGGACCCTGGCCAGACATTTTCAAATTTTGCAAAGGAATTGAACAAGATCAAGCTCGGATACCTTCACATGATAGAGCCTGTTGGAGGAAGAATGGGGGCAACAGCACCGCAAGCGCGATTGGCTCCGACGATTCGTAAGATTTTCCATGGAACGCTCATTTTAAATGGAGGCTATGATGCCCATAGCGCGAACGAAGCGATTGAAAAAGGCGAGGCTGACCTTATCTCATTTGGAGTTTTGTTCCTGGCTAATCCCGACCTGCCTTTGCGTTTCAGGAAAAATGCAGCACTTAATTCTGCGGATGTTTCTACCTTTTACGCGGGCGAGGAAAAAGGTTACATAGACTACCCAAAACTTGGATGAAAAAATTTACCAGATAAACGGAATTAAACGGTATTTCGTTTTCTGGCAATATTCCCTGTAACCCGGCAGTTCCCTTAACAATACTTCCTCTTCATTTAATAACCTGGATACAAGCAATGGGACCAGAGGAAGGAAGAAGATCAATGCCCAATATGAACCAAGAGCAAGCGGAGTAAATAAATACATTAGCAATACTCCCAGATACATCGGGTGGCGAACCAATGCATAAGGGCCTGTCGTAATAACTTTCTGCCCGGCCTCAACTTCAATGATACGGGAAGCGTAACTATTTTCCCTGAGAACGCGGAAAACGAATATATAGCCTGAAAAAACGATAGCATTTGCAGCAATAACGAGAAGAATTGGCACGTTTGACCAGTGATAGCGATAGTCAAGGCCGGGTATTATGAAGCCGATGAAGAAAAAAATAAAGACAAATTTTATTATTATTTTTTGTTTCTCTTCTTTTTCCCTGTGCCTCATTCGCCGCTCCAGGAGTTCAGGGTCTTTCTTTAAGAAATATGATACCACAAAGAACATTGGAATAAAAAGAACGCCGCAATATATCCACGCCTGCCAGTAATACAATGTACCCGCAGATAAGAACAATATCAAGCCAATAAAAATGAGCACCATTATGAATCTTAAAATGATTTGTTTTTTTAATTCCGGATTTTCAGCTTTCATTGAATGATGGAGACTTTTTATAATAATTTCTTCTGGAAAAAGGAATTTGCAATCAACCACAGAGTACACAGAGAACGCAGAGAGTTGCCATTTTTCTCTGTGTACTCTGTGCTCTCTGTGGTTTTTTCAAATCATAAAATAATACAAAGTCTCGAATGTTACTTCGCATTCCTGTCTTCTTCCCACAGCCCGAATGTATTGTTCTCGGTATCAACGCATATCGCAAGATAGCCCCAGCCCGGCACTGCTGTTTTTTGCATGATGATATTGCCGCCCAGATTCTTTACTTTTGCCAGATAATCATCTACTGAAGGTACACCGATATAATTCGAGACCTGTTGTCCCGGCAGCCCTCTTTTTCCCATCCCGCCCCCGACTCCGGGATTTCCTTCCAGGTCTGCGGTCTCTATGAGATAATACGGTGTCGGCATCGGTACTTTATTGAATTTCCAATCAAACAGCTTTTCGTAGAATTTTTTGGCGCGTTCAGGATCATCCGCTGGCAGATCAAAATGAACAATTGTTGGCATTACACTCACCTTGATTTATGTTAGGTGGTCGGGAGGGATATAGGTTTTGGATGAACTTAAGGAACGGGTGCTTCGAACATATGTGGGCGCCAAGCTGTTTACATGGATTAATCGGGAATGTATGGGATATTATTGAGAAATACTTTCAGAGACAGGATAAACATCATGCAAAAACGCCTTCTACAGACTTCCTACATTAGATTGCTGAAGATAGGGTTTTATACATCCTTTAGAATATCTTGAACTAGAGTTAATGTCCACCGACCTCTTGGGGTAATATTTTAATATGTGGAGATTAATTGAATATTAGAAATAATTAATTATGACCGTGAGTGTATATCGCTGGGAAGATGTTCATCGCTTTTTTCCACAAGAATTCGTTGAACAGTATAGAAAAAAGATAATAGAAGAATGGAAATCCGGCAAGTTCAAAGATAGAGAAATTTGGGAACGCTATGGAATGAGCGAAAATGCATTCTATGATCTCATCATAAATAAAGCTCGTGAAGATAGAGAAAATATCAAGGCTATGCAATCTTCTTTTGAAACTGATATGAAAAACGATGGACGTTCACTATCTACTGCAAAATTAGAGAGATTAAAAGATTCGATGAATCGTGCCATTCCTGGAGTGCGTAGAATAGGTCACTGGTTCAATGTATGTATGCAGAACCTTGGAAAGGATATCAGCATAGGCAAAAGCAGAGTTCATGAGATATTAGCTTCTGCTGGTATCTATGAAAGAGAAAAGAAAATTGAAATGAAGCCGAAACATTTGAGTAGACCAGAAAAGCCAATGGCAAGTTTTTCTATGGATTTTACCCAAAAAAGAATTGGTAACGGGGATATTGGATATGTTTTTGGTCTTCTTGACATGCATAATGATGCCTTTGTAACATTGACAGGTCATTCGGAAAAAAATGGTGACATTGTTGCAAAAAACCTGGAAATCCTTAAACAAATACAACCTCAAGATCAGAAAATAGAGATAAGGTCGGATTGTGGGAAAGAATTTTATAACGAGTCTGTGAGGAATTTTTGTAAGAAAAACAACATGCATCTCCACTTTATCCCGAAAGGTAGCCCATGGCTACAAAAATATCAAATTTACCCCAGCAGGTGTGTGGACACTAACATTAGGTGAAGGATTGGGCTTTATATTCTGGAATATGAAAATCATGGATTTTCCCTTTATTGGAGGAAGAATCAAAACAGACTTACTGACCCAAAATATTGCAAAGTATAGATTCAGGATGGAAATTGATAAAAGTTGATTAACATGAATAAAAAAGTTGAAATGAACGAATGGAATCCAGAACAGTATTTACAATTTAAATCAGAAAGGACCCAGCCAGCTATTGATCTGGTTTCAAGAATCAATATTTCAAATCCCCGATCAATAATCGATATCGGTTGCGGACCTGGAAATAGTACGCAAATATTAGTGAATCGATGGCCAGACAGTGAGGTAGTCGGTTTGGATAACTCAACAACAATGATCGTGAAAGCAAGAAACGATTATCCAGAACAAAAATGGATCGTTGCTAATGCAAAAAATATTGATCCGAATAGCAAATATGACCTTATTTTTTCCAATGCAACGCTTCAATGGGTCCCTCATCATGAGACACTTTTACCAAAATTATTTGATTGCGTAAATCTCGGAGGCGCTCTTGCAGTACAGATACCCAGATTTAAGAATATGCCGATTAATATGGCAATTGAGACTGTTGCAAATTATGATAAATGGAAAAACTATACAAAAGGCTGTGAAGAACTTTTTACTCTTGAAGACATGGATTTTTATTATGAAATACTCAATAAATTAGCGATAGGAGTTGAATTATGGGAAACTTCCTATTTCCACATTTTAAATTCCCAGGAATCTGTAATAGATTTTATCAGGACTACAGGACTGAAGCCATATCTTGATCGTTTGCCATCCGATGAAATGAAATCAGAATTTGAGCAGGAAGTATTAACTGAATGTAAAAAATATTATAAATTACAATCAGATGGCAAGGTCTTATTTCCATTTGATAGATTGTTCTTTATTGGATATAAGTAATAATTATACGAAGGTTGATAAACATGACCAAAAAAATAGTCCTGGCAATTTCAGGTTCATTGAGAAAACCGTCTTTCACCGAAAAAATGCTTGATCTATGCATAGAAGGAATGGGAGAAGACATTGAAGTGAAAAAGTTCTACCCGCACAAGATGAAGATCGAACCATGTAATAGTTGCTGGTCGTGCTGGGGAAAGAAAAATCCCGGAGTGTGCGCGCGGAAAGATGATTTCCAGGAAATCCTTGATGTCTATAAACAGGCGGATTATTTTCTCCTGGCAGCGCCACTTTATATATTCAGTTTCCCGGCAACTGTGAAAAACGTTATTGACCGGTTTTTCATTCTTCTTGAGCCTGCGCAGGTTAAATCCAGCAGAGGATATTCGGAACATCCAAAAAGATTTGGCAGCCATCCGAAAACAGTATTGATCTCGTCATGCGGATTTCCTGAGGTAGAAAATTTCTATCTTCTCAGGCAATATTTTCGCAAAATCAGTGATGAGATGGGCTGGACTTGGTCAGGAGAAATAGTAATATCTGCATCCGGGGTCGCAAATGCCCCGAAATTATTCGACAGAAAATACGAGCTTATCAAAAAGGCTGGCGCTGAACTGGTAGAAGGACGCATAAGCAAAGAGACAACAGATGAAATTGCAAAGCCAGTAATGTCATCGGAAGACTACAGGAAGATGGCTACAGCGAGTTTTTCGGGTGGAATGATCGATAAAATTAAGACAGTATCCATCGCCATGAAAGCTATCATGGAGGCAAATAAGAACAGCTAAACCTGCCGATTACTGAAAAAATTATACAGGACTGAAATCAAAAAACTGAGATAAGATGATGCCGGACCATGAACAAAGAAAATGTGAAGCCTGTTTCTATGATGAATGAAGCTACAGTGAAGGATTACATTGATAAACGGATCGGAGAAGGCAATATTCCCGGTATTCAATACATGGTGATGGATTCTGATCGGATCATCTTTGAATACGCAAAAGGCTGGGCTGATATTAAGGATCAAAAGCCCATGAAGACAGGCACAACGATGATGGCTTACTCCATGACAAAAACAATAACAGCGGCTGCAATACTTCAACTTGCAGAAAAGGGGGAGCTGGGTCTGGCTGACAGCATTGATCTGCATCTCACCTGCAATCCCTATGGAAAAACCATTTCAATTCGCCATCTGCTTTCCCAGACATCGGGCATTCCCAATCCGATTCCTTTAAGGTGGGTACATCTTGCAGAAAAGCATGAAGAATTTGATGAAGATGCTGCGCTTGCTAAGATTTTGAAAGGATATCCGGATCTTTCATTTGAACCGGGCAAGAAGTACGCCTATTCAAATATTTCCTACTGGCTTCTTGGCAAAATCATTGAAAAAGTAAGCGGACAAACTTATTCGACTTACATAAGGGAACATATTATGCTTCCATTACAATTATCAGATAAAGAAATGAACTGCATTGTTCCTGACCCTAATAATCATGCTAAGGGGTATCTGGCAAAGTATTCTTTTATGAATCTGCTTAAAGGTTTTTTCATAGATAAAGAATTGATCGGTGATTATGAAGGAAATTGGCTCCATATTAAAGACCATTATTTGAATGGAGCCGCTTTTGGAGGATTGATCGGCTCAGCCGGCAGCTTTGGTAAATTTCTGCAAGATCAATTAAAAGAAGAGTCTGTTCTGTTCAATAAAGAGACAAGGACTCTCTTTTATACTCAACAGAAAAATAATGCAGGGGAAT
Source organism: uncultured archaeon (assembly GCA_902384525.1). Taxonomy (GTDB): domain Archaea; phylum Halobacteriota; class Methanosarcinia; order Methanosarcinales; family Methanoperedenaceae; genus Methanoperedens. The sequence goes on along the minus strand of CABMCA010000051.1, from coordinate 11,054 downwards.
CAGTCGAAATGACTCTGGGCTGGCATATCGGTTATCTGGAAGGAATGAAATACTTCTTTAAAGAAGGCGGAGGCGGGGGATATCACTGTGAAATGCGAATATATCAAAAGAAAAGGGTCGCTTCAGTTGTCATGATCAACGAAACGAGCGCAAACTGCAAGAATTACTTGAATATCCTTGATAAGCCATTCTTGTCAGTGTAGAAATGTCCAGCCAGTCATCAATCAAACCAACAGCATTCCATTAATGCTTGGAGTCACCACGCCAGATCAGAACACCAAGCGCCACCAGCCAGACGCTCCAGAGAATGTAGCCAATAAAATTGGCGGAATCAGTGCCGGGGATACCGAACGGGATAAGCAATCCGAGCATAATGAGGATCGCCGAGATGATCCTGAGCCATGAAAACCATAGGCGTCCGATGTTTTTACCCAGGGACCGGATGATAAGAATAGTCCAAACTCCTGTGAAGAGATAACCGAATGTCTCACCGATGATCGTCCCCAGAATCGTATTGAGTAACTGAAATGTTACTACATCACCTTTTTGCGCAAAACCTGGCACGATCAATATCCAGCGTGATAAACAATACACCAATCCACACCGCCATGCAGCTGCTCCCTAGGCGGCAAAGGATGACAGCGATGGGGGGCTAACAAACCAGCGCCAATCGCAAGGATGCTAAACCAGAAAATTATCGCGGTTTGGTTTGCATGAATTGCCGAAGGATCTCTTTTGCCGGCTCTTGCAGGATGTCGGGATAATTAAAAACCGATCCTAATCCAATAAACGCTATGTTTGCCAGGACCGCACCAAGTACGAGCAATGCCGCCGCCAGTTTCCTGTAGGACTGCTCTGAATGTTCGTTCATGAGATATCCTCATATTATTCCTAGTTTGGTTTCCCAATAGTACTGGAAAAGCTTTTCGCACCACTTCCTGAACCTTTCATCATGGCCGAAAATGGCAGTATTTTGATCAATCTTTCCATCGGGTCCGGGCAGTTTGAGCATGGAGAAACTATTTGCCGTCATAATTGATAATTTGATCTCATCTTGTGCCCTGAACTGAATTTTTTCCATGTTTTTTTCGCTGAGTTTCAAAGTGGATAACAGGTCTTTTGGAAATATTACTCTTATCTCCATTCCCTTTTCCAATACCTTTTCAACATTGGGCAGATGATGCCTGGGAAAATCATCTGACATGTACCAGAAGTGGCCTGAAAGACCTTCGCTCAATTTTTCCTGTGTGTTTAAAATATTATAGACGCCTGTCACGATCTCTCCTTTAGATAAAGCGTCTATTTGTCCCAGGAGATCAAGAGGGATCGGTGAAGTGTCATGTTCAAGGAAGTATCCTGATTTCTCGGATATGAAGTTCATCCCCGATATGCTGGATATGACCAGTTTCCCCAGGAGCGTATTATAATATTTCCCGTCCCCTTTTTTCTCAATTAACCGTGCATCTGTTAATCTTGATAATTGTCTTGATGCTTCTGCCGAGGTCATGTCAACTTCCTTGATCAGATTGGTGAATGTCATATGTTTTTCATTCAGGGTCCTGAGTATATCAAGCCTTTTTCCTGAAGACAGTTCCGTGAATAGCTCGTAGACTTTCATAATATTTTCTTGTTACATTGGTGTAACCCTTGTAATATGCCTGTTGCCTGGATCTGCATTGTGCCAGATTTTTATTAAGCATCTCTGGATCAATTTTTCCTCTTGTGAAAAAGGTGATAAAACATGAATAATGAAAATCTAATCAGGTTAACCGGGGTCACTAAGACCCATGAAGGTGCAGGAGGTACTTTCCATGCCCTTCGGGAAGTTAATTTGGACGTGAAGCAGGGTGAATTTGTTGCCATTATCGGCAAATCGGGCAGCGGGAAATCGACCATGCTCAATATGTTAAGCGGTATTGACAGGCCGACATCAGGAGAAATATGGATTGGTGATACCGCTATCCATACAGTGGACCAGGACCAGCTTGCAAAATGGCGCGGGAGGAATGTCGGTGTTGTGTTCCAGTTCTTCCAGCTTCTGCCCACGCTGACCATTCTTGAAAATGTGATGCTGCCCATGGACTTTTGCAATACTATCCCCGCAAATAAACGTAAAATGCGGGCGCTGCACCTGCTGGAGCAGGTTGGTATCAGCGAGCAGGCATATAAGCTTCCCGCACTTCTTTCCGGCGGTCAGCAGCAGCGTGCTGCTATTGCACGTGCGCTGGCCAATGACCCGGCTTTCCTCATGGCGGATGAGCCGACCGGAAATCTCGATTCACATACCTCAGAGGATATTTTACAGCTTTTTAAGGGCCTTGCAGCATCGGGTAAAACCGTTATAATGGTGACGCATGAACGAGACATAACGCAATGGGTTTCAAGCGTAGTAAAGTTATTAGACGGGCAGGTTGTAAATGGAAGTGGTCCCGAATGATTAGTGTACGCTGGCGCAAGGTGCTGAGAGATCTGTGGATTAACAAGACACGCACATTGCTGGCAGTACTGGCTATCGCTATCGGGATTTTCGGCGTCGGCACGGTTCTGACCGGTTATTCTATCCTGACCCACGAAATAAACGCAAATTTCCTTGGTACAAATCCGGCATCTGCGATCCTTTACACGGAAAATGCCGATGATAAGCTGGCTGCGGCTGTCGAAAGTCTCCCGGGGGTTACAAATGCTGAGCCACGACGTATTGTCACGGCTCGCATCCAGGCCGGACCGAATGAATACCGCAGGCTCTTACTCTTTGTAATTGATGACTTCAACAATTTGCGCGTATCAACTTTTAAAATCGAAAGGGGTAATTGGCCGCCCGCTGACCGTGAAATACTCATCGAACGATCAGCACTGCCATTGATCAAAAAGCAGATCGGTGATACGGTAATAATCCAGACTCCAGATAATGGACAGGATCACGAACTGCGCGTGATCGGGATCGTCCATGACCCGGGCCAGTCACCGGGCGATGTGGATAATATCGCATACGGATATATCACCCTCAATACCCTTGAATCGCTTGGCGAGACGCGCGCCTTGAATGAACTGCGTATCGTTGTGGATGAAAATTCGAAAGATGTTCCCCGTATCACAAACGTTGCTAATCAGGTCAGGGATGTAATGGAGAAACGTGGATACCATGTTTCACAGGTGGAAATTCCTAATGCAGGTAAACATCCACATTCCGATCAAATGGATTCGCTATTGTTCTTATTGGAGGTGTTCGGTATCCTCGCCCTGATCCTTAGCAGCATACTTGTCGCAAGCACAGTATCCGCTTTGCTTTCACAACAGATCAGGCAGATTGGAGTGATGAAGGTCATCGGGGCAAGGACTTACCAGATAGCTGGACTCTATTTCGGTTCGGTGCTGCTTCTGGGCATTGGAGGACTTGTTATCGGTATTCCTGCCGGCGTGTGGGCAGGCCGGGCATTTGCGGTATTCACAGCGAAAATATTGAACTTTAACATCACAAGCGACTTCATCCCGCACTGGGTATATGCTGTCCAGATTCTTGTAGGGCTGTCTGTGCCTCTGCTTGCTGCCGCCATTCCGGTATACAGGGGCAGCCGGATTACTGTCCAGCAGGCTATCAGCGATTACGGCATTGGCAAAAACCAATTCGGTACGAACCGTATTGACATGCTTGTTTCCCGTATGAGTGGCATGGGTCGTCCGCTTATGCTCTCGCTGCGTAATACTTTCCGGCAGAGGTCAAGACTGCTGTTTACAATCGGTATCCTGGCAGTGGGAGGCGCAACGTTCATGAGCGCTATTAATGTCGGTGAGTCGTGGTCAAACACTATCGATGTGGCAATGAATTCCCGCCATTATGACATTGAGGTAAAGTTCAGCCAGCCCTATCCTATGGAATATGTGGAAAAAACGGTTCTTGTTGTGCCTGGCATATCGGAAGTTGAGGTCTGGGAGCAGATTTTGGCTGCACGAATAAATTCCGACGGGACAGATGGCATTAGCTTCACCCTCACAGGAGTACCACCTGCCACGGAAATGATCACTTTCCCGATTATTGAGGGGCGCTGGCTGCAATCGAATGATACGAACTCTCTGGTTATTAATCATGAACTGCTGGAGGGAGCAGGCATGAAAGTTGGGGACAGGATCATGCTTAAAACCGGTAAAAAGGAAATGGAATGGACAGTAGTTGGTGCTGTGCGTGAAATAGGCGCCCGCAGGCGCGGACAAAATATTGCGGCTTCTGCGTATGTTAATCGTGACTATCTGTCTGGCATTACAGGCATGGAAGGTACTACCGCGGACATCCGTATCAAAACAGACCAGCACAGCGACGCTGCATTGAGGATCGTTTCCGGCCAGCTTGAACAGCAGTTTGATAGTGCCGGATTGCATCGAATTTCAGTCAACCCGAGTACAGAAAGAATGCAGGAGTTAAAAGATCACCTTGTGGTCATCCAGATGTTCCTTCTGTTAATGGCGGCATTAGTCGCTGCCGTTGGCGGATTGGCTCTCGCGTCCACAATGAGCATAAACGTGATGGAACGAACTCGTGAATTCGGTATTATGCAAGCTATCGGCGCTTGCTCCGATGATGTGCTGCAGATCGTGGTTATTGAGGGAATTGTAATTGGCATCCTGAGCTGGCTGGTCGCCATCGTGCTTGCGTGGCCGCTTGGCGTGATCATCGGGGATTTCGCAGGAAATATATTTATCCGGGCACGGTTGGAGCATGTCTTTTCGCCATTAGCAATGGCCGGATGGTTGGTATTGGTGATCCTTATTGGAATTATCGCCAGTGCATACCCTGCCTGGCGGGAAGCGCGATTGCCGGTGCAGCAGGTTCTGGCTTATGAGTGAAAATGAAAGGAGGTGACACAACATGAAACATATTAGCATGAAATGGATCATAATTCTTGCCGTAATACTGGTCATAATTCTGGTGTTCGCAGGTTTAGCCCTTCTAATCCACGGTGGATTGCCGCCGCATCTGCAACAAATGATGCAGTAAGCAAAGACCGGGAAGATGGCAGAATCGCTGGTGCGCCTGGAAAATGCTAAGTGAATTTTTTGCAGGCGGGAAAGTAAGTATCAGGGATACTAAGGAATAGTTTCAGTTCTTCTTGCCTTTGCTGCTTCAATTGCAAACAGTTGCTTCTTTTTTGACATCCCTGAATTTTGCCATCTGCATATCATATGCCTGGACATTCGAAATATCCTGATAATCTGTGCCAACTTGAACTGCTTCATCATAGAACCATTCGTATTTGATTTCATAATTGCTTTCTTCAACGTTTCAGCTTGATAATTTCTTCCCTCTTTATTTGATGAAAGAGCCTGATGTTTTTCCAATTGGTTCTTCTTCCGCATTCCAGTGCTAAACCTGCAACTACTGTGAGACCAGTCCTCCGTCCACGACCATCGGATGACCCATGACAAACGAAGCCGCATCTGAGCACAGCCATACCACAGCCTCAGCTACCTCTTCCGGTGTGCCCATTCGTCCTGCTGGTTCAAGTCCGATAAACGGTGCTTCTAACTCTTTTTTGCCGCCTGTGACCCTTTCTACCATCGGCGTGCGGATAACGCCAGGGCATACGGCGTTAACACGAATACCCCTTGCTGCATACTCCAGCGCAGCCGCGCGCGTTAGCTGAATTATGCCGCCTTTGGAAGCGCAGTAGGCAGGCATGTCCCTGAAACCTACAAATCCGGCTACAGATGATGTATTGATTATGGCTCCACCTTTCTGCCTGAGCATCTGGGGAATCTCGTACTTCATGCACAGCCACACACCTTTGAGATTGATGTCGATAACACGATCCCAGTTCTCTTCGGTGCAGTCTATTGTAGAGGCGCTGACTCCCTCGATACCTGCGTTGTTGTGGGCGCAGTCCAATCTGTTGTACGTCCTGACGGCTGTACTGATCAATTTCTCAACATCGGAAGCCTTTGAAACGTCAGTTTTAACGAATATGGCTTCACGACCTGTATCTTTAATCATCCTCGCTGTTTCCTCTCCGCCAATGACTTGCACATCAGCCACCACGACCTTTGCCCCTTCCCTGGCAAACGCCAGCGCAGAAGCTCTTCCGATCCCAGAACCTCCACCAGTCACAAGAGCAACTTTGCCCTCTAAAGACCCGGCCATTTCGGCGCCTCCTTTGTATGTAATATATCCTTTTCATATTCCATAATAACCCCTTCCTTTATAGGACATCTATTCCCATCCGGCTTATAATTTTCCCGGCTTTATGTTCTGGTTCAGGCTGAAGAAGTTTGTGGGATCATACTTATTCTTTAGCGCCACAAGCCGCTCATACTTCTTTTTGCCGTAGGCAGCCATGACCCTGTCAGCCCCTTCGGTCATCAGGAAGTTCACGTACACCCCGCCTGTAGCGAAGGGCTGCACCGCATTCCAGAGGTCACGCGCCCATTTGATATTCTCTTCATTCTTCGTGGTGTCTTGCCACATACCGACGATGTTGATGATGAAGGGCGCATCACGGTGATTATAAGGCGTTTCGTCATTGCCCACACGGCTCACAGCACCCATGAGATGACCGATAAGCATCTTCGACATGGGTTAAGGTCTTTTTGCAGAATAATCTATGAGGATATCAATGGCTTCATCACTTAAATCTTTCAGGTACTCAGACTTCCAATAGTTCTGCCATCCCGGTGGATTCCCGGCATCCAACATTTTTTGCAGTGCCGTGTATGGAGTGGAGCCGAGAAGATCGATTGCTGGTGGGCAAGACGTTCTTAGGGATTTGATGACACGTTCTCCCTCCTTGATCGGCCCGGTATAGCAGATGATAACAAAGAGTACAGTTTTTCCCTGAATATTTTCTGGCATTGGCGCTGCTTTTGGCGCTGTCACGAAGGCAAGAATGGTATCTAAATCATCAGGAGCTTTGGCTATGAATCCACGATATAACTGCAGGACTTCTTTGCCTTTTCAATAGGATAGATCAACCTGCCTCCGAGTACTGTTGGACCGACTGGATTAAGTTTGAACTCGAATGATGTTACTATCCCGAAGTTACCGCCGCCGCCTCGTATGCCCCAGAATAGATCGTCATTCTCTCTATCGCTGGCGATCAGAAGCCTTCCGTCCGCGGTTACTACATCTGCCGACAGTAGGTTATCAACTGTCATACCATACTTTCGTGATAGATAACCAAAACCACCGCCAACAGTAAAACCAGCAATGCCAGTCGTGGATTGTATGCCGCCTGGTAGTGCCAGACCAAACGCCTGGGTCTCCCGGTCGAACTCGGCCCACGTAAGACCAGGTTCGGCGCGGGCGATTCGCCTGACCGGATCGACACGGATACCTTTCATTCGCGACAGGTCAATGACAATGCCGCCGTCACAGACCGCATTACCCGCCACGTTATGCCCTCCACCGCGCACTGCGACAACTTGCTTATTGGCGCGGGCAAAATTGACAGTGTTAATGACATCCACAGCTCCGGTGCAGCGCGCAATGAGCGAAGGGTGCTTGTCAATCATCCCGTTCCATATTTTACGTGCTTCATCGTAACCTGCGTCCCCTGGACTGATGAGTTCACCCCGGAAGCCTGCTTTAAATTTCTGGACGATCGCTTCGTTAAGGGTCTGACCCTTAGTGATTGTGATTTGTTCTACCATAAATTTGCACCTTCCACTCCATTTGCCAATCTATTCATGATTTTACCTCCATTGTGGCGTGGATTTCAAAACCGACATTCCCTTTAAGCCACGCACTTGCACTCAGTAATTAATCTCTGTTCCTGGTATAAATAAATTTGTATGAATCGATATAAGTTGCTTTCACACGTCTGCAAAGACAGTTTGAATTGTTTGGTTTTTAATTTCCCCTTATTTTTCAGGGGCATATCGAATCATGACGACCCCATTACTGAAGGTCTTAGCTTCGAGAAGCTTCAGGTTATGTTTTTGCCTGATATCCTTAAACAAAGGTTTTCCGACCCCCAGGACAACAGGATGGAGTAATAAATGATACTCATCAATTAACCCAAGATTTGTGAGTTGCTGCACGATACTGGCACTTCCGATGATGAGTATATTCTTGCCCTTCCCTTGCTTCATCTTTAATATTTCTTCAGGAGTGATCTCTTTAAGAAGAAGTGAATTTTCCCATTCAACGCCTCTCATAGAATGAGAAAAAACAATTTTGGTTATATTATTAATCTTATGCGCCATTTCGATATCGCCCTGTGAGGTTGCCGGATTTGAAGCAGCCGTTGGCCAATAGCCCTCAAAAATCTTGTATGTTGTTCTTCCAAGAAGCAGGGTGTCAGCACTGTCATAGAGATCGCTTTCATATTTTCCCATTTCATCGTTAAAACTACCCAGGACCCATTCCATTTTATCTTCCGGATCGGACATGAGGCCGTCTAATGTGTAGAATTCAGATACGATTATTTTTCTCATGATGATTTCCTCCCTTATTTCGATAGCGAAAGTTGTCGAATGTCTTGGCTTCGAGATGTTTCGCCCGACGTTTGCAAACAAAGGTTTCCCAAACCGTTAATGCTTACAAATGTCGCCCCTTTTCTCTTAGATATTGTTATGGTTTTAGGATTTATAAATATGTTGTTTTTGGGTTTTGAGATAACATATTATCCCACTCATGGTATCCGAACTTCACTTTAAAAGCGAACAAACCAGTTTCTCCAGTCCCCCAATTTTAGCGCCATAACTGTTATTCTGGGTGTAGATATTGAAGGATACACAACACCCATCGCCCTCATCGACCTCGTACCCCTAGGTACGCAGGCATCAGAAGGGTGCTCATAGTTTTTATATTTTTGACAATTTGATTCAGAATATCTATTCAGGCGCAGAACACAAAAAGAGGCAAATTTGAATAAAGAAAAAACCATGATATTTAGTAAGGATCAGCATCATTCTTTAGTTATGTGAGTTCTTTTGTTCCAATACTCTTCCATACGCACCACAACTCTTTATGAATGGACAAATCGGCATTAAACCTTTTTCAAACGATTCGAATGATTTGCATCTCCCACTGTGAAAATCTCTTGCTTCATTCGGCTTGATGAATCGCTGATAGTAAGGCCCACCAAATATTCCACAAATTTGTATGGTTTCGATATCATTTAGCGTTAGATTTAGACAATGGAATACTCGCTCTATGAATTTATTAACATTATCTGCATATTTTGAAACTTCTTGAAAAGCATCTTCCGTTACCAGAACATTATTTTTCGTTTTTCCAAGTCGGTCGTGATAATAGGATATTTTCCCATCAAGTTCACTGCAAGAACCTATTCCAGAATGGTTAATTGCGTCGCGTATCTCTTTTAATCTTGGAAACCAATCATTCTGGGCTTCTTTTAATGCAATCCTGATTTCTAAGGGAACTCTTTCATCGATTATATCTTCAGCAGCTTTTTTGAATAGTTTTGATGTCGAATCTGTAGGAATATTTCGAAATTTACCATATATTGTACCTATTACTGTACGGGTGCAATCTACAACCGAATATAATTCACAAAACAACGTGTCAATAACGGCAGCCAATTCTTTTGAATGAGTTGCTTTTGAAAAACCCTGTTTGGCTAATTCTTCATGGTCTTCAACTATTTTGGGTGCCAAACTTTGACTGAGCCCCATTAAGATACTATATTTTTCAAAATGTCCCTCTATTCCACGAAGTGCTATATTTGCATGTATGGGTAAATTATACGTTGTAAATGCAAAATGACTGAACTTTTGCACTTCTCCCCACATATCAGGTGCAAAAATAATTACATATGTAAGAGTTTTTCCTTCATTTGAAGCCATCGTAACACCTACTATATGAGATGAATACTTAATATATCTATATCACCCTATTTTTTGACTATCCCTATGCGCTTGATTTTCTGCTTTGAAGGGATTATTCAACTCTACGAGCAAAGAATACATATCGTTTTCAGTAAACAAAGCCCATTTTAAATGCTTTCTTTAGATAACACTATAATAATAAAATATTTATTATTAATATGTTTTTTAATATGTAAACCATTTTCATAAACAGTGTATTTGAAAATCCCAACACCCTCATAATGTCTTCATTGCTAAGTTATGTAGAAGTATTCTGCACATAATAATGTTATATGTAGTTCTGACGAGGAGTTTATTATAAAACAATATTTAAGTCCTTGAAAATACAACTTGGAAATAATGAATGGAATAAGCAAAACAACAAAAAAATTAATTTACGATTTTTCCAGAAAGCTTACATTAGAATACCCAAAAGATGAAATAACTGGGGAAAGCACAGCTCACATGTCGTGCTATGTACCAGATGATATTAAAATTGACAGGTCAAACGGTAATGATTTCATTTTATATGATAAATATTATTGGTTATACCTTAAAGTTTTCGCTGGATTAAGAGGTGAGAAAGTCCTAGAATATTTAAAAGACCGAGAATTAGAAGACGCTTTTTGGCATTTTACATGCGAAATAATAGATGATTATAAAATATATTTGGATTCAACAAAATTAAAACAAAAAATTGAAGCATTTTCTGAAAGTTTATCAAAACCACTTGAAGATTATGAGGTTTTAATCCCTATTTTAAATTTAGATGTAAAAGATTCAGAGTTTAAGTTTGGCGACATAATCCTGAAAAAACTGAAAGGCCCCTTCCTAGAAGAATTTGGGTTAAAGAACGAGTCTAATGCATTCAATCAAAATTTTTTTGAAAAAATTGTGGATAAAACTGGTGCTATCATTTTAGAAAAAGGCAATAGTTCAGAATTAGTTGTTAAAAGAGCAAAAATTAAAGCCGATTTTATTATTCGGATGTTACAGGCATCAATTTCAACAAATCACAAGGAAATCCTTTATGATAATAATTTGCTGTTCGAGCAAGGAGAGTTTATTGTTTACAGGACGAAGATTATTCCTTCATTCGTTGGTGGACAATATTAGGACTTACGCGATTAACTTAAGCCGATGGCATTCAGCATAATTTTAATACACGGTCTGCATTAATATGTTTTAAGACAATGAAATTATGCAAAAACAAAAGTGTTCCTTAAAATTGTACACCA
>CABMCA010000050.1 GCA_902384525.1 uncultured archaeon | reverse complement strand
GGTCCCACTGCTTTGATCGGATTGCTTTTTACAATTATAGTTATGTTCTCCTTAAAGGGAGAGTACATTCTAAAACTCCCCATGGATGTGTTCAGGATAGCAGTCCCGCTGCTTATTTATTTCATCCTGATGTTTAGCATCTCCCTATTCATGTCGTACAGGCTGGGCTTTTCTTATGACAAATCCACAACCCTGGCATTCACAGCAGCAAGCAACAATTTTGAACTTGCAATCGCAGTAGCTGTTGCGGTGTTCGGGATAGATTCTGGCGTGGCTTTTGCAGCCGTGGTGGGACCACTGATCGAGGTGCCTGTTATGCTGGGACTGGTACATGTAGCAAGACGATTAAGGGTAAGCTCTATATGGTTCGATCAAAATGGTCTTTCGATAAATAAAAAAGCTAATGTATGAAAAAATCAGGAGAAAAAGAGTAAAATATTATAATGCATAAATTTATAAACTTTTGTGCACTATAATATTTAATGATAGTCCGGGATATTCTCCTGATACAAAAAAGAGAACTTGAAAGCAGGCTAAAGGAAAAATATGTAGAAAGAGCCGGTGATTCAAAAGAACTCACCAGAGGCTTAATAAATGTCATAATAGGGCCAAGAAGAGCAGGAAAATCTTTCTTTGCAATTCATGCTCTTGGCAAGATTGGTGCATTTGGCTATGCAAATTTTGATGATGAAAAACTCGTAGAAACAAAAGACTATGATGAAATAATCAATGCAATAAATTCGCTCTACAATAATCCAAAATACATCTTGTTTGACGAAATCCAGAATTTTGACAAATGGGAGCTGTTCGCAAACAGGCTTAACAGGCAGGGATATAATCTCGTTATTACAGGAAGCAACTCAAATCTATTGAGCAAAGAACTCGCCACGCACCTTACTGGTAGATACTCGCTAATAAATATCTTTCCATTTTCTTTCAAAGAATACCTGGATGCACAGGCTATGGAATTAACAGAGAGAGAAACTAATGAAAAACTATTCGCTTATCTTACTTATGGTGGATATCCTGAACCGCTTTTAAAAAAAATAGAATACAAAGATTATCTTTCTACATTATTCAACTCCATAATCTACAAGGATATAGTAAAAAGATTCAGGATACGGAATGTCCAGGCAATAGAAGACCTTGCAATCTACCTGATCTCAAACATATCCCAGGAATTTTCATATAATACTTTGAGCAAGGTAACAAATTGCAAAAGCGTTCATACAATTCAAAAATATCTGAGTTATCTTGAAGAAGCATTTATATTTTTCAAGATTAGCAAGTTCTCTTTCAAGGTCAGGGATCAAATAGCTTCCAATAAAAAAATATATTGCATCGACAATGGATTTATCAATGCAAAAGCATTCAGATTCAGCCCCGATACTGGAAAATTATATGAAAATATTGTGGCTATCGAACTTAAAAAATTGGAAATGAACGGAACATCAAATATTTATTACTGGAAGTCAGATCAGCAGGAGGAAGTGGATTTTCTTGTAAAACAGGGACCAAGAATAAAGCAGTTAATCCAGGTTTGTTATGACTTTGGGAATATTAAAACAAAGGATAGGGAAATTAGAGCATTATTAAAAGGAAGTAAGGAACTTGAATGTAAAGATCTTTTAGTTCTTACAGAAAATTATGAAGCAGAAGAAGTGATGAACTGGTTTGGAATAAGAGAAAAGATCAAGTTTATACCACTATGGAAATGGTTATTAAATCCTTCGCAGGGCATATAGATTATAAAAAAGTTAAAAAAATCGGTGTAAATTTACACCAATTTCTTTATCGGATGGGATTCAGCCAGAACACTGAGGCCAAGGTCTTTTGCGGTTTCACCGAGCATGATATCTACCATTGCTACTGCCGGGAAAACCTTCTTTACATTTTCAATCGGACCATACAGCAGGAAATTAGCGCCCATTATCTGTGCGACAAGGTTTGTGCCTATATCTACTGGCGGCCATGACTCGGTCTTTGCATCCGGATCTGTTTTCTTGTATTTCTTCATCCAGTCCCATGCTGAAGCCATGTTGTGGAAGCCTCAGCCTACGGGTAAGCCTAATTTGCCTTTGATGGCAAGGACCGACCTGATAGTAGCTCCGGAACCTGCTCCGAGAGGTGTTGCTGCTACATCAACAAGGGGTCTCGTGATCCCGACTTCCTTCGCGACGTCAAGCATACCTTTTGTCTGTCCTGTTCCTCCTTTCTCAAGGATCTCAAGTTTTCCTTCAACGCTGGGGTTTGTGGCATTGAATGCAAGAACAATTGCGGAGGTCATCTTGCTCTCCTTTAGAGCTTTGATCTCTTCAGCACCGATACTTGCATTTATGGAATTGTGAATTGCACGTTTCTCAACACCGATCTCCTTTGCGTACTTTGCGGCAACAGCCCTGACATGTCCGTCAGAGGAGTCAACAAGGAATGGTACATCATCGCATATATTTACGAACCAGTCAATATATTTCTTGATAGCTTCAGGTGTTTCACCCACAAGCTGATTGAAATATGGATTTCCTGTCGTATCTCCCATCACTTCCTGTGTATTCCACAGTTTCTCGGCTGCAGCTTTGTCAAATACGCCATGGTCCTCATCAGTCACGATCTTATGTTTTAAATAAAACATCGTACTGACAAGTACTGTTGGATATTCTCCAGGCTGTCCGCCCACTTTTATTTTACCGAACTCAAATACTTCTTGTTTCTTATCAAATCTGAACATCTTGGCACCTCACTTATTCTAATCCTAAAGCCTTCTTTACTGCATTGATCAATACCGGGTTCGAAAGCGCTGGTGAAAGAAGCAGTAACAAATATACCACCACGATCATGAGCGATGCGCAAATCCCGTACAGTATTCCTATGTCTCTTCCAATCTTTTTTCCATATCTCTGGTGAATCTCCGAATTTGTGAATTCGATCTTTTCATCGATTTCATCTAATCTCTGGAGTATATTCTTGTAGTCTTCCGGATCTACGATAACTATTGGGACTTTTTCTGCCATTTTTTCACCCCATCACTAAAGGAGGAACAAGTACTGCTATCATAACGATCACGAAACCGATCGAAATACCGATCACGCCTGTTGCGCCGACACCTGATTCAAGTTTCTGGTTTCGTGCAATTAGCTGACCCCTGTATCTGATATCCGCTACCAGCGATTCTATGGCAACCATTGAAGGAGTTAAAACCATTGGTACGCCTTTTCCATATTCGTATTCTTTCTCTGCCATTTTAAACACCTCCGCCGAATATCAGTATTCCAAGAATGGTCAATCCAACAATAAGACCTATCATTATGCCTTCTATCTTTCCGGCATAGATACCTGACATTAATTTATTCATATTTGCGATATCGATAGTCTGTTGCTGAACGCCTTTAATCCTCGCCTGGATAGTTGCGATCTCAGCCGACATTGGCTTGACCCCGCCTAACTCCTCTGCCTCTTTTTTCTCGCCGACCTGTATTATCATCGGCTCGCCTGCAAATGCTCCAGGGTCTTTTGCTGCAAGTTCTTTTATCTTTGAAATGATGGCATTTTCATCTTCAGTACCCATCATCTCAACTACCTGTATCTGGGCCTGGAATCTTTTTATGGCATCATCAGGCAGGTTTTCAATATAGGGGATTGCTCCTGTTGAACCCACGATCCTGTTGTCTTTGATCCCATTCTTGTGAAGCATTATTATTGCTTCACCTGATATGTGACCTTTAACTTCCGATCCTGTTACGAGGAGGAAGCGTATGTTTGGGTTGGAAATGATATTTGCTACTATTTTCTCAATACCCAGGTTTTCAGTCTTATGTGGCCCTGTGATACATGCGCCTGCTGCTATTTGCGGTGCGCCTTTAAGATGCGAGCCGCATGTGGTTACAGCAACGCAATTTTCCGGGTTTCCGGCGTCATATTCACCTTTAACAACAGGCCATCCTGCTGCCGGTTTAACTTTATTCGCCATTTATATCCCTCCAAGCTTCTTCATTATCAGCAATAAGAAGGTCACGATAAATCCTATTACTGCGCCATAGAATGCATTTGTTACAATTCCCGCATTGTAGGAAGCTTTCTCTCTTCCCGGGAACATGTTCAATAATTTTGCATTGGGTTCAAGCTGGTTCATCATATCAGTGACGATCAAATCCAGTTCGTCCAGTTGTGTTTTCACTGCGTCCAGTGAATATTCCACAACATCATCTTTTTCTTCTGCGATCACACCTGTCGTGGGATCCAGGATCAGGTGCAGTTCCGGGGCAACTCTTATATGGCTCATATTATGCCTCCGTCTTGGGGATCAATCCGGTTCCGACCACAGATGCAGCATCATTATAGACTTCATCCCAGAATTTCTTGTAGAAGATGATCCACAGGACTATTCCAAGAATCATCGTAATTGCTCCCGATGCTCCGATTGTTATGATGGCTGCAAGACCTACTATTGCCATCGTGCTTGCTCCTGTGGAACCGGCAAGATACAGCATTCTTTTTTGTTTCTCATCAGGTCCGAGGCATGCATTGAACGGATGCAGCATTGCAACAGCGCCCACCCAGAATATAAAGAGAATGACCCCATTATCAAAAACCCTGGGGATAAGATTATTCACGAAGTCATAATTCCCTGCCACTGCAGCGCTATAACCGATTATAATTATTGCACCTGCTGCAGCAATTTCTGTCATACAGCGGATCATAACAGGGATCTTCATTTTAATGACATTCTGGGCAAACCAGCCAATTATAAATCCTATTATCGATGCTGTTATTACAGCAACGACCGGGCCTGCCAATGGTTGAGTTTTTATGATCGCAAGGCCAAACATGGCCGCGATGATACCCATACCCAGCGCTATCTGACCAATAGAAGGCACACCTGTTCCCAGACCATATTTCGCAACGCGTCTTACTGCATCTGCGCCCCATATTACGGCACAAATTGCGCCAAGCGCTCCCGCTACTGGGGCGATGGTATTAAGAACTATCTCAATTTTTCCCCCTATTCTCTCTCCAGCTAATGGAAGTAAATAGGTAAGATATATTCCTAGAAGCCCTCCGATTATTCCGAAAACCATTAATTGATCTGGTGATCTTTCTTTTATTTCGCTCATGGTGTCATTCCTCCTGCGATCAGTATTGCCACTACACCGCAGAGCATACTTACAACAACACTGGTGAATACGTCTTTAGGAACTACCCGCCTGAACTTGGGATCATGTACTCCTTCGATCGTTCCGCCTACACCATACGATGGGATGACTGAATTCACATAGAAAACTCCCATGGTAAAAACCCCGGCTACTGCTGCTGCACTGGTAGCTGAGATCAATGGGCTGTAATAATGCATCAGCACAGAGTAGATAAGTCCACCTCCTGCTCCGCCAAGGCCTGAACCTACGACTCCGCTCACGAAACAAATTGTTGGAATGCCCTGACCTTGCGTGCCTTTTGAAACATAATTATCCTGGCGCTGGCCTGTTATCGGGTCTTTTTTGACCTGAGCTGAAGCAAATGGTACTGCCACACCGTATGCATATATAAATCCGCCAGCAAGCATTGTGCTTGCAAGCATCACAGATGCCCCCAGGGCACCTGAAGCCATAACCAGGGCCATGGAAGCACTGGGGTCAGCATGCAACATGTAACTGGATGTGATCAGGCCTACGAGACCTGACCCTGCTGCGAGTTCTACCGTTCCCGTTCCGATACCAGTAGCCTGAGCCATTGCAGCCGGCGCGCCGCCGACTGGAATGAAGTGAACTGCAAGACATATCAATGCCCCGCTCAAGCCTATCAGGCCAATATCAATCAATGTTGTTGGGTCAAGTAATACCATTATAATGCAACCTCCTTAACGATTCTTTTAATGTGCAACTGAACCCGCCTCCTTTTCTTCTTTATCTTCTTTATAAGGGCCATATGCGTTCTTAACACTGATTTCTGTCAATCTGTTAAGGATGATCATTATTACCAGAATTATTACACCTACGCCCATTGCTTCCCAGGTATAGCCCCATATGGTTGTTCGCCAGCTTGAAAAGAACACGGTAAGTCCAAGACCTATCCCAGTTGCAGGTCCACCAAACTTTGCACAGAACCAGACATTATCTATACTGTTCCTTAGACCCGATTCGGCTTTCCTCACAATGCGTCCTGAAAGAGCAGTATTCAGACCGCATCCGAATTCACGGTTCTGGAATTCCCGCTCGCCGCCGTAGTGGACATCGCCCACTGATGAGCCGATTGCGCCTACTGAAATACCCCATATCAATGCCAGGAATGGGATTGAAAAAGGATATCCAAGCACCGCATACTGGATATATGCTATTGCCACAAGGCAGAAATTCACGATAAAGTTATGCCCTATGATCGAAGGCGTCGTATATCTCATAATATCCATATACAGCGGCTGCTTGAACCTTGTCTGGCTCGCGACCCTTCCGGCATAAGAAGTTGTTGCATAAATACCATACAGAATAGCTGCAACAAAAGCGCCGATCACGATCGCGGTCAATGGATAGAACTTTGCGCTCAAGAGTACAGATGTGACTGTACCGCCGGTTACATCTGACATGCCGTTGCTGATTGGTTCACCTGAAATTGCTTTGTTAAATATTCTGTGCAAAAACCCCATCTGGGGAGCTAATTGTACCTGGGAGTTCGGGTTACTCTGGGAGCCTACATCGGATTCAAGATCCTCAAGGCATCCCGCAATAGTAGCAAGAGCTCCTAAAAGTGCCAATATAGCCATACTCATGGTTAAGTCTAATACCATTTTATCATATCCTCCTATATTGAATTCAAATCACCATAAAAAACTATTATAAGGTAGTTTTAACCGACTACCTTATTATACATTATAAATCTTTCCTTTTCGAATCCTGATTTGTCCTCATCTGGAAACAGGCGACGTCTTCAGATGTAGCTTGGAACGAAAATTATTATGAAATATATCACCATCGTTACCAGTCCAAGCGGTACTCCAAGTCTTGCCCATTCCTTGCTCGTGATTCCCAGTTTTCCAGCGGAAATTATGTTCGGGATATTTCCAGGTATCAACATTCCGCCAGCTATTAAGAGTCCCATCAGGGCGGCATTTATCTGTACTTGTGTAAAGGTTGGCCCTATTTCAGCCGCGGTCAGTGTAGCGTTATCAAGTATGGCAGAGACCATATTAACCCAGTAGAGTGCCTCTGCAGGCAATTTGGCGATATATTCAAAGATTATGGGCTTGAAACCATCGCCAAGGAACACAAGCGCCATTATGAACACATATACTTTGACTGCTCTCATTATTACATCTTTCAATGTTTCGCTGTAATCCTCAGCTTTCATACTCTTGTCCTTTGGATCCACTTTCCCGAGGAAGAACATACCAACAATTCCAAATGCAATAATTCCGGGGATAATGTAAATTGCAAGCTGTTCGATCAGGTAAGTAAAAGTCGCATGATAGGGAGGACCAGATAGCTTGGATATTGCGATTGTTGAAAGCGGCTCACCCAGAGGAGTGAGAGCAGCGCCAAGACCGATCGAAAAACATGATATGACCGTCAGGTCGACCTTGGATTTCCTTGTAAGCGGCAAAGCATTGACCATCTCCACCAATATTATAGCAGCCAGAATTGCAGAAATAATACTTGAGAACAGGCCAAGGACGGCGATGAGTATGAAAGCCATGACCTTTAATGAAAGTTTTTCGGCCATTGTCCTTATCGCGCCATGGATAGGTCCATGCCATTTGTAAATGATCAATCCTACGACCAGTACGACCTGCACGATCCCTATAGGTAAATGAAGACTGTTAGATATATATAAAGGAGCAATTAATGCTTCTTCTACTATTGACCAGCGCCACCCTGTTT
>CABMCA010000049.1 GCA_902384525.1 uncultured archaeon | reverse complement strand
GAAGAGGTCTACAATTTAAAACGCTTACATTCATCGATTGGCTACAAATCCCCAGTCGATTTTGAGAAGACGAAAAATTTAAATATGCCACCTTAACTAATTGTCCACTCGAAGGGGCGCAGTCCATCTCAGTTATTCCCCCATTCCTACTAAGGAATAGGAGAGCCTAAAAAAGCTAAGTTAATAGCTCTCCACATAACGATATAACCTCTGAGCATAAATATCTTTCGGTTAATATCCCCCCCCACTTATAATTACTTATAACGTCTTATAATCGGGTGGAGGATATTGAATATAAATACTATTATAAAAATAAGTTAAAAAAATAGTGGAAGTTATTAGCTTCCACTTCCCTTAAAATAACGGATTCACCAAATCGTTAATGTAATTTAACCATATCTAAAATATGGTTCATAGCTTGTTCTATTTCATCTATTGCCAATTCTCTGAATCTATCAGCTTTCAAGTATTGCTCTTCTGTGTATTCAATGCCTGATCCATCATCTTCCCATTCAGACTTTATAGCTGAATCTTTTAAGTATGACATAGCTATCTGTAGATGTCCTATATCATTCTCAAAATCCCATGGCATTTTTGCATGTATAGATTCTATTTTTTCTCTATACTTCTTTTCGTGGTATTCTTCTTCTAATCTACTTTCTGTTAAACTGTTATGGACTAATTGCATATCTGTATCACCAATAGTTATATATGCTTTAATAGAATATATCCTTTTGCCTATTCCTTCAAATATCTGTATCACCAATACGATTTTTAAGGAATAGGTATTTTATAATATTTTAAAATATAATTCATTTTTTCGTTTCAAAAATCGTTATCGGCTACTATATTATATACTATTATTATATATATAGTGGATGACATATAATTACCTATAGGGGGGGGTCGCAACCCCAGCGCGGTAACAGATAATTGTTCTCTGAAATTTTTTCACTGTTTGTGGAAAGACATATTATCCCGCAAATATATTGAATAACCTGAATGAGCCGAGAAGTAAAAGAGCGGACTATTCTTGATAAGTTTGCGCAAGATTTTGTTAATGTAGTAGAAAAGCATGCAAAATATATCATTGTTTCAGGATTTGTAGCGATAGCTCATGGGAGAAGCAG
Source organism: uncultured archaeon (assembly GCA_902384525.1). Taxonomy (GTDB): domain Archaea; phylum Halobacteriota; class Methanosarcinia; order Methanosarcinales; family Methanoperedenaceae; genus Methanoperedens. Next base: position 2,982 of record CABMCA010000049.1, on the reverse strand, counting down.
GGGAACTGAAGATGTAGATATTATTATTCAAAAGGTCAAAAAAGATGCCTTCATAAAAATGCATAATGATCTTGTACAGGCAGGTTTTGAATGCATACAATCAGAATCTTCAGAGATAATTTATGATGATTATTTGAAAGATAAGACCAGTGTGCGGTATGTAAGAAAAGGACATTTTATTCCTGAAATGGAATTGAAAATGGCAAAAGATGAACTTGATGATTATCAAATAAAAACAAGAAGAAAACTACCATTAACAGGGCTGGATCTATATTTTTCAAATATTGAAATGAATATTGCTTTTAAAGAAGAACTGCTCAAGTCGGAAAAGGACATAGATGATGCAAATCATTTGCGTATCATCTATTCGGATATCCTTGATGAAAATGAGATCAAAAAAATAAAAGCTGATATCCGCAGGTTCAGGTTATGAAAGATAAGACTCATACCGAGCAAGTGATAAGATGGGCTGAATTCGTAAAAACGCATCCCCGTTCAATCTGGATCAGGGAGGTTGGCCCTCTGATAGATGCACAAATAATTATGGCAAATGCTTTTTATGAGCGCCTTGCTAAAACTGAGGGTGGAATTGAGAAAATAAAAAAGCTACGGAAGCTGGAAAAATAACCAATATGAATATACTGGAGCAGGATGGACATATCAAATCCAACGTTGAAAAAAGAAGAAAAAGCACAACCTGACGACATAATAGCCGGAGCTATGCGCATCACTGGAGTTAAAGTAACGTACTATTTCATATGCCATACAAAACTCTGGTTATTCTCGCACAACATCACACTTGAGAAAGAGCATGACAATGTGAATATAGGGAAACAACTGCATGAAGACCGCTATAAGCGCGACTCAAAGGAGATCACCATTGACCAGACGATAAGCATCGATTTCATCCGGAAAGGAGATACCATTGTTCTCCATGAAATAAAAAAGACAAAAAGTATGGAAGAGGCGCATCGCTGGCAGATGCTATATTACCTGTATTATCTCAAATCAAAAGGCATCCAGGCCACCGGGGAGATAAATTATCCTCTCGTTAGCAAGAAAGAAGAAATAACTCTCCTTGAAAAGGATGAATCTGACATGGAAAATGTGATAAATGATATCAGGAAGATCGCGATGGGAAGAATGCCTGCGCCTGAGAAGACCAGGATATGCCCGAAATGCGCTTATTATGAATTTTGTTTTGGAGATGAAGTATGAAGGAAGATTACTATATTACCCAGGACGGTGGCCTCACAAGGCATGAAAATACCGTATATTTCGAGAACGATAACACAAAACGCGCCCTTCCGGTAAATAAGATATATTCAATATATGCATACGGACGGCTAAGTTTCTCTTCAGGTGTTGTGGATTACCTTGCAAAGAGCGGGATACCCATACATTTCTTTAATTATTACGGCTTTTATGAAGGGTCTTTCTACCCGCGCGAAACCCTGATAAGCGGTGACCTGACAGTGAAACAGACATCGAATTATCTTGACAGCGCAAAGAGGCTGATCCTTGCGAAATCCTTTGTAGAAGGCGCATGCGGCAACATTCTGCGCAACCTTAACTATTATGCACGTGAGTTGAAAAGCCTGGATACGCATATCGGCGGAATCGAATCCGAGATCGCAAGACTGCCAGGGACAGCAACTATCCCAGAAGTCATGAATGTTGAAGGGCGGATAAGGAACCTCTATTATACTGCGCTTGATGAAATATTCCCTGAGAATTACAGGATAATCAAACGGTCAAGGATGCCCCCGGCGAACAGGATGAATACACTCATCAGTTTCGGGAATTCCCTGATGTACACGACCACTCTTTCTGAGATATACAATACCCAGCTTAATCCCACTATTTCTTTCCTCCATGAGCCTTTTGAGCGGAGATTTTCGCTTGCTCTTGATGTGAGCGAGATATTCAAACCCATTATTATCGACAGGATCATCCTGAAGCTTGTAAACAAGAACATGCTCGATGATGATTGTTTCAGGGGAGAGATAGGGGATATGCTGCTCAGCGAAAAAGGGAAAAAACTGTTCCTGACAGAATATAATGAAAAGCTTTCCACAACCATCAAGCACAGGGGATTGGAACAAAACGTTTCATTCAAGAGGCTCATAAGACTTGAGTTATATAAACTGGTGAAGCATTGTCTCGGGGAAAAGGATTACAAGCCTCTAATTATGTGGTGGTAATCCTGTACATAATAATCGTTTATGATGTTGGGGTTGAAAGGGTGAATAAGGTAAGGGTTTATCTGAAGCAGTATCTGAACTGGGTGCAGAATAGCGTTCTCGAGGGTGAACTAACAGAGGCTGAATATATGAAGGTTATGAATGGTCTCAGGGATGTGATAGATGAATCACTGGATAATGTTATTTGCTATAAAACGAAAGACAGGAAGTATCTCGCTATTGATGAGATCGGGACTAAGAAGGCTGAGATAACAACGATAATATGAGGGATTTCTGAAAAAGTCGTGGATCTTTATATAGGAAATACAAAACCTGAGATGCACGACAATAAATTGTATTTTTGCAAAGGTTTTTGGGGAATGAGTTCTAATAAGATTTGAGAGAAAATCAATAGATAATACCTGAAAAAATAGTCTATTTTTCCAAGAGATTCTCATGAAAATTCGGCTGGAAAAAGCTTGGTTAAAATCAGCCCTTAGAGGGATTGAAACTAGAGTCATTGCTAATGGGATGCCGATTATATCTGTGTTAAAATCAGCCCTTAGAGGGATTGAAACGGGAATATCCAAACTGAGATAGTAGCGTAACTCGTTAAAATCAGCCCTTAGAGGGATTGAAACCAGGAAGGAACAATTAGCAAGCTTTCCGGCTGGGCTGTTAAAATCAGCCCTTAGAGGGATTGAAACTCAGCAGCATATAATCTGCTCGGCCTGGTAAATGTAGTTAAAATAAGCCCTTAGATGGATTGAAACAGAGATCATACATATGCTCTGTATTT
>CABMCA010000048.1 GCA_902384525.1 uncultured archaeon | reverse complement strand
TTTCATCTTTCTGATAAATCCTAAGCTGTCCCCTTCTTTGTATTATTCTCCATTCATTTACCATGAAGATGTATATATAACGTATAGTATATATTTGTTCACTATAAGTTTAGCGGTTAACTATAATTGGAAAAATAAGTAGCATTTGGTTACAAATTGGATAATTAGTTTTATTATATAGAGTTAATAAATTAAAAAATATACTAAATATAATATTTATAAATAACAAACCTTAGATAAACTTAGATTTATTATATTACTCTTTAGTTTGACCTACTTTGATTATTTTTCCAGTCAATTTTGATGTTTTTTAAAAGTTTGATTTCCTATAAAACCGATAATTCTATTAATCATGCAATTAATCAAAGCGGAACATGGAACTTCCGAAAGAATACGATTATAACACGATCGAAGAAAAATGGCTGGATACATGGCAGGATCCCATGTACTATTTTGACTGGGATTCGACAAAACCCCAGTTCATAATCGATACGCCGCCACCTTATCCTACCGGGAATTTCCATATTGGCAATGCTCTTAACTGGTGTTATATCGATTTTGTTGCCCGCTACAAAAGAATGCGCGGCTTTAATGTGATGTTTCCCGAAGGCTGGGACTGCCACGGGCTTCCCACTGAAGTGAAAGTGGAAGAAAAACACGGCATCACAAAGAGCCAGGTTTCAAGGGAAGAATTCAGGCGCATGTGTGTGGAACTGACCGAAACTAACATCGGGCGCATGAGGAAGAGCCTGCGGCGCCTCGGGTTTTCCATAGACTGGAGCAACGAATACATAACGATGGAGCCTGCTTATTTCGGAAAGACCCAGCGATCCTTTGTTCAGATGTACAAAAGCGGCATGATATACCAGCAGAACCATCCTGTGAACTGGTGCCCGCGCTGTGAAACTGCCATTGCTTTTGCCGAAGTCGAATATGATTCCCGGACAACCCTGTTGAATTATCTTAATTTTGATAATCTGAAAATAGCAACAACAAGACCTGAGCTTCTGGCTGCATGTGTTGCAGTTGCTGTTAGTCCTGATGATAAAAGGTACCAGGAATTTGTGGACACAGAAGTAAAAGTGCCTGTTTTCGGACATAATGTAAAGGTCATTTCTGATAAGAGCGTTGACCCCACGTTTGGTACCGGCGTTGTCATGATATGCACTTTCGGTGACAAGCAGGACGTTAGATGGTGGGTCGAACATAAGCTTCCGCTTCGAAAAGCGATCGACAAAACGGGAAAGATGACTGAACTTGCCGGGAAATATGCTGGAATGAGCACATCGGAATGCAAGAAAGCTATAATCGAAGACATGGAAAAGGGCGGGATACTATACAAACAGGAAGAACTTCCACAGAATGTGGGTTTGTGCTGGCGCTGCAAGACAGCGATAGAAATACTCTCCGAAAGACAGTGGTTCGTGAAAATAATACATAATGATATCCTGAATACCGCTAACGAGGTCACCTGGATTCCCGATTATATGAAAGTCAGGCTTGAGAACTGGACAGGTACAATGGAATGGGACTGGTGCATTTCAAGGCAGAGGATATTTGCAACCCCGATACCGGCATGGTATTGTTCCAGATGCGGGAAGACAAAAGTAGCAAAAGAAGAATGGTTGCCTCTTGACCCTACACAGACGCAGCCTCCTGAAGCCTGTGAATGCGGCTCAAAGGAATTTAAGGGAGAACCGGATGTCCTTGACACATGGATGGACTCCTCAATTTCTGCCCTTCATGTATCTGGCTGGCTCAGCGATCATCCGCTTCTTCTGCCTGCACAGCTTCGCCCGCAGGGGTATGATATCATCCGTACATGGTCTTTTTATACAATATTGAGGGCTAAAGCGCTACTTAATAAAAGACCATGGGATACTATCCTGCTAAATGGTATGGTGCTTGGTGAAGACGGTCACAAGATGAGTAAATCCCGTAATAACTTTGTTATACCTGAAGAAGTTATCAAGAAGCATGGCTCAGATGCCTTCAGGCAGTGGGCAGCTATTGGCGGAACGACGGGTTCGGACATTATTTTCTCATGGAAAGATGTTGTAGCAGGCTCGCGCTTTTTGCAGAAACTATGGAGCATCGTGCGGTTCTCATTACCGCATATTTCAGATAGACCTGCAAACCTTACGCCTATAGACCTGTGGCTTCTTAGCAAATTGAACAGGCTTGTTAAAGAAACCACGGAAAAGATGGATGCATACCAGTTCGATGAGACTTTTAAAGCTATAAGAGGATTTGCATGGGATGTGCTTGCTGATAATTATATTGAGCTTGCAAAATCAAGGCTTTATGGAGAAGGGGAGGGAAAACAGGCGGCTCAGTATACGCTTTATGTTGCAATTGAGACCATTTCACGGCTTCTTGCACCATTTTTGCCTTATTTTTCCGAAGAGATTTATTCCCATATAAAAAAGGAAAGTGTGCATCTATCTCAATGGCCGAAAGTTGATGAATCGCTTATCGATCCCGATGCTGAAGCAAGAGGTGAATTAATAAAAGAGATGACTTCTGCGATAAGGCGTTATAAAGCAGAACATGGTATGCCGTTAAATGCCCCGCTTAAAGAAATAGAGATATATTCCAACATACCTGATGCATCTGATATTGCCGGTGCTGCCAATTCAGCAATCAAGCTCAAACAAGGAACCCCGGATTTTGAGTTTGTGCCAAAAGCGATAAAACCGAATATGAAGGTCCTTGGCAAAACATACAGGAACAGGGCAAAATCAATTGCAGAAGCGCTTGTAAATGCTGATATGAACCTTGCAGGATCCGGAAGTATTACGCTACAAGTAGATGATGAGGAAATAACTCTTGATGCATCCTGTTTTACTCTTGAAAAAGAAAGGCTGTTAAAAGGGAAAGCAGTGGATGTTCTTGAAGTCGGAACTTCTACGATAGTAATTATGCGTTATCAGAAAAGTTTATAGTCAGCAGATACCCTATTACCACTAGGTGAAAATATGACAAATATCAGCGAGATACATGTTACAAAAACGATAGTTAATGAATTCATGGATGATTTCGTAGAGAATATTCTTGACAGCGATGTTGTTGTTGTGGGGTCAGGACCATGCGGCGTCACGGCTGCGAAGTACTGTGCAGAAAAAGGTCTTAAGACTGTTATGATCGAGAGGAACATCTATGGCGGCGGAGGTATGTGGCAGGGCGGCTTTCTATTGCCAAAAAATACTGTCGGTGCTCCCGCGAACAAACTGCTTGAAGAGTGCGGTGTAAATCTAAAAGACGCTGGAAATGGACTTTATGTTTGCGATTCATTTGAGATGGTCTCAAAGATGCTGGTAAGTGCATGTAATGCAGGTGTGAAATTGCTCAACTCTACGAACGTTGAAGATCTGTTACTCAAAGAAGATCATGTTGATGGCGTAGTCATCCAGTGGTATCCGGTACAACAAATGCCTAAATTCATTACATGTATGGACCCGATCGCGATCAGGTCAAAAGTAGTAATTGATGCAACAGGGCACGATTCGTTCCTTGTAAAGCGCTTGAGTGAACAGAGATCAGGCATCCCTAAACCACCAGGATGCGGCTCACTCTGGGTGGATGAAGCAGAGAAAAAGACTGTGGAACTCACTCATGAGATATATCCAGGTCTTATCGTGGCAGGAATGTCAGCAACCTCAACATACGGCGCTCCGCGCATGGGACCGATATTTGGCGGAATGCTCCTTGCAGGAAAGAAAGCAGCAGAGCTTGCGTATGATAAAATCAGGGGCATAAGGGTAAAGGGCATGGGCAAAGACATAAAGATCAGCCACAATGCGCCTGATGTCCTTGTGACCGAATAAAAGTATAATATAATTTGGGCGAAAGCCCAAACATTTTTATTTGTTTTTTCCTCTTACAATTATCTTTTTATACTGCCACATCCAATAATTTAATGGAGGAAAGTTATGGCATTTAATATGATGGACGGTTATGGCTATGGAATGATGGGTGGAGGTATGTGGATACTTGGGCTCATATTCTGGATACTGATTCTTGTAGGACTCATATTGCTCATTAAATACCTGTGGCAGGGTGCAGGACTCAGGGGAGGCCCTGAATCCGCGCTCGAAGTCCTGAAGAAAAGGTACGCAAGAGGAGAGATAAGCAAGGAAGAATTCGAAGAGAAAAAGAAAGATATGATATGAAAAAACAGGTCAGGGATTAATTTTTATCGTTATACCCCCCAGCTCTGCTGCGATTGGGTGTGCCGTCGCAACGTTGGTATTTCAAAGAATGTTCTCGCGGAATAGAAATTTGACTTTCAAGCAGCTTCCAGCATCGGTATAATTTGTTCTCCTGCTATGACATGTGAAACATAAATCAGAGCTGCCTTGATATCTTCTTCTGTAAATTAAGCTATGATAAAATCTTCAGGCGGCGCGCTCCCCTGTCCCGATAGCCGCCCCGTGAGACTTGTCTTCAAATGGATAAACAGTCGAAGCCAGAGGAAAAGCTACAACTGGGATCAGTTTCATAATTTCATCCAATTTAATCCTCTTCCGAAGCCGAAGATATATCATTCACTTTACAGCCTGAACACATAGAGGATGTGCTTCTGAAGAGCCGGATGAGGGAAATCTTCATGTCCGGTTCTGTGAGGGGGCTTATAGTAACCTTGGGGCTATTACCCAACAAAAGGTGCGCTATGGGCTCTACTCGACAGACCACAGAGTTGTACTCTCTGTGTCCTCTGTGTGCTCTGTGGTTTCTTCATATAAGAGGATAATAAAAAGTCATAACTGGCGAAGTCAAGGTAAAACAGGTGCATGCTACATAAAACACTTAGAATTATTTCTTGCTTTCAATATATTTTTGCACTATCCCTCTTATTTCATCAGGATTCCTGAGCACGGTTATTCCCTTCATTTTCCGCAGTTTCTCCACGGCATCAAGGTCAACATCCCGCATCGTGAGCGTCAATTTCTTGCCCCCGGGCAGGTCCGTGACAATTTCCCCCCTGGTCTGGTCAGCCGGAAAAATATATACAGGCACTTTTGCTTTCATAGCCTGGGCAGCCGCATTTGAGAGCAGGGTATCTGATATACCTGCTGCGATTTTTGCCACTGTATTGGAAGTGGAAGGTGTGATAATGATAAAATCATATTTCTTAAGCTGTAAATCCCCAACAAGGAAGGGGACATTAGGGGATTTTTCCGAATATGTTTTGGGGAAGCTCGTTTTTAAGTCATTAAAGAGCTTGTACCATTTTACGACCATCTCGCCTGCCTGGGAAAGAAATACTCTGACATCAAGATCATATTCAAGCCTCAACTCTTTCATTATGTCGAGCCTCTCTTTGAGATAATCGCCACAGCCTGTGATTCCCCATGCGATTCTTAGAGTCATTAAAATTATTGTATTGTGACTTTTATGATCTTGTCGCCTTTTTTGATGCTCTCTACCACGTTCTGGCCTTCTCTTACCTGCCCGAACACAGAATGTTTCCCATCAAGGTGGGGTTGTGGCGCTTCTGTGATAAAGAACTGGCTCCCTCCCGTATTGGGACCTGCATTAGCCATAGACACCGCACCTTTTGTATGTTTTAGTTTTGGATGAAATTCATCACGAATAGTATACCCCGGGCCGCCTGTTCCATCTCCTTTAGGGCATCCGCCCTGAATCATAAAACCGCGTATGACCCTGTGGAACGTAAGCCCGTTATAGAACCCTTTTTGCGCGAGGTCTATGAAGTTCTTTGTAGTGATCGGTGCTTCAGTTTCGTAAAGTTCAAATTTTATAGTTCCTTTCGTGGTTTCTAAGATTGCAGTTCTGTTTGGCATAATTATCGTTGTAGTTAGTGGAGGTCATGGTATAATTGCTTTTTGTCAAGAATATTGTATATTAGGAACATTGATTAGGAATATTGTATATTAGGAACATTGATTAGGAACGTTGTATATTATCTTCTATATACTATACATCATGGAGTATATGTAGAAAAGTATATATATTATAAAAGAGGTTTTTTAGTATAGATAAGGGATATAGGAATGGACTCACTAAAGGTACGAATAAAAAGAAGGCTTGAAGTGTATCTGGAGCTTGATATTGATGGTATCAGGAAATTCATAATCGATATCCTGTTACGATTAAAAAGACTCACTGTTGACCAATTGTTTAAAGAGTTGAACAAGAGATTCAAGATTTCATTCAGCGCTGTTGCTTCAACAATGGGCTATATTCACTCAAAACTGGGGATACTGCATGCATACAAGGAATCATATAAAACCCCAATAGTATATTCTTTAAAAGAAGAGTATGTGGATATTGTAGAGAGCGCATTAAGCAAAAGCGCAGCTAAACTATCATAGCTGATATTTCATTGTTTAATACGATAAACCGACCGATAACTCTTTCATCCAGCTTTTTTTTCCTTAAATTCAGAATAAGTTCATCCATTGTCCCGACCTCTTTGCCAAAAATAAGGTTGTCCGCGTGAGCAACGATCTTCTCTTCAATAGTTATAGGCACATAATCCTTTTCAGGAAGTCCAAGACCTTTTGCTTCTTCTTTCGGAATCCCTGCGCCGATATGCCGTTCAATGATCTTTACTAATTTTTCATCAAGTCCATTCTCAAGTGCAATTTTAGCACCTGTTACAGCATGATCTATGCCATGCGTCTTTGACCGTCCAATATCATGAAGCAAAGCCCCCAAGAAAACAGCGTCAATGTCGATCTGTACCGGTTGTCCATTGTGTGTGGCATTTTCCCGGATATTTATAGCGATCTTTTTTGCAAAATCCGCTACAGCCCTGCAATGTTCTATAACATCAGCAGAGCATCCTGATCGTATCAATAGATCAATCGCATCTTTTTCATTCAAGTAGCTGCACCTGAAGAGGAAGTCATATCTTCAAGCTTTATGATCCTTTGTTTTAATGCGTCTATTACAGGTTCATTCTCCTCGAAAATCAATTCACCACCACAAAAAGGGCATTTGAATTCCATCTCTGCCGCTATTTCAAACAGGAACCTGCCATCCTTTTTTTCACAGATATAAAATACTTTATCCTCTTCATATTCGAGTTTTGTCTTGAGGTTCTTTAAAAGCTTTTTCGCTTCAAGTTCAAGCTGGCGATTTAAATTACTCAGGTCAAGTTTCCAGAGATATGTTAACCAGCCGCTATCTGTATCCCTTTCCCTGCGATAACTAGCAAGCCTGTTCTCATATAATATGAAAAGGGTACGCCGAACGATATTCAATAAAACACCAGTAGCCTGGGCTATCTTTTCATCTGTGACCTCACCTTCGGGCATATTCGCAACTACTTTATACCCTTCCTCACCTACAAGATTAATTAGATAGCCTTTAATAACGGGATCGTTTAAATCAACCAGAAAATTCACCATATTATTATGGTTTTATTATGACTTTAACCTTCCGTTCTCCTTTTAATTAATTCGCAAGTTTTTCTGACTTTATCAAAAACCGTCATGCGAGTCCGGGCTGTTGCAAGTAGAGTCGTTACGGGCTCATCGGGATGGATAGTGAGTCCTGGTTGTGGAATATCTGCGGCTTTCCCATAATTCATGCATCTTATAAGAATGTCCGATATCTCTTTGGTGATCACCAATTCCTTTTCTGTAAAAATAATGGTCTTTGCAGCAAAACACTCCGACTCTCTTAATTGCGGAAGTTCCCCTTCAAATGATCTTACATGCGCATCAAAAATGTTCAGTCCAGTTGAAAGCTCAACAGTATCAAGACTTCCCTGGAAACGCGGATTTATCTCAAGGACCTGTATGCCTTTATCGGTCATCATGAAATCCACACCGTTAGAACCCCCAAGTTTAAATTCAATGGCGATCTGCTTTGCGTATTGCGTCATTTCTTCGTTGAATTTTGTATGGAATGGTGTGATATTACCGCAATATGCAAATGGCACTCTTGTCAGCCACGGAATCCCTATTAGCTGCTCATTCAAAGCAACAACTACGGCATCATCCCCTGTACTTATTAATGAGGCGCTGCAGGGTACTCCTTCAATGAATTCCTGGGCTATGAAATCATGTGAATCAAATTTATCTCTAAAATTATTCATTTCAGCTTCTTCCCTGATTATGACATTCCTCATACCCCCCGACCCTGCCCGGGGTTTGATCATAATCGGGAAATTTAAGCCATCTGCTTTATCGATCGGTTCTGTCATCGGGTGGGGGATACCCAATGATTTCAGTTTCCCAGGCAACTTTAATTTATCTGCGGCTTCCTCTGCGATTTTCGGTGTGTTATTCAATGTATTTTTCAAATTCAGGGTTTCAAAACCCTAGCCAAGGATTATTGCATCAACATCCCCAAACGATTCAACCATATCCCGTAATTCATTCATGGACTTATTTACAAGAAGTTGCGCCTTATCTGCACATTTTTGCATATCCACATCCCCGAATCTGTCAAGTGCATAAACAATATATCCTGCTTTTTTTGCAGAGCAAGCGATATTTCGGACGCTGTTGCCGATCATGAGGACTTTCTTGATCATTTTACTTTGCTTATTACCTCTTTTCCTGACGTGTGCGGAATTATTTGACGTTCTCCGCCCGGAAATTGTGTCCTCAGGGCTTCTCTACCTGATGCAGCCTGAAGCCTGTCAAGAGTTATGGCAAGGGCTGCAACCTCGGAATGCGGCTGGTTTCCCACGCCAACATTCCAGTCAGCAAGACTATATATTTCAGGCGGGACTTTTTCAGCGCCCACCACGATCATCAGGGCATCGGCTGTAATTTCAGGTATTGCATCGGGAAGACTAATACCATACATGGTAAGATGAATTACCTTTCCTCCTGCATCTTTCCATTTTTTTATCTCGCTTTTCCAGCTGCTGACCCTCTTGACATAGAATGAGCCGCCCCAGCTGGCTCCTACTTCCTGCAGGCTTTTTTCAATGCCGCTATCGTCAGAATCAAGGAGCATGCCCTCGGCCCCCAGGGCGCGGGCAGTAAGTGCTACATGAGTGGTTATTCTCTGGTCCCTCTGGATGCGGTGGCCGAGTCTTAATATAACAATTCGCATAAGTGGAGGTGAATATACTTTCTGAGATTTAAATTAATGCATTCCAAAAGTGTTATAAGATGCCACTACCATAAAAACCGAAATCAATTATCACGATCAAATGAGGATTTTTATGACTGAAAAAATTGGAATACTTGCACTTGGACATGGAAGCAGACATCCGCATAATAAAGAGGTAGTCAGTGGAGTTGCAGACCTGATCGCTAAAAAATATAAGAATGTTGTGGTCAGGATCGGTTTTATGAATATGAACACCCCGACAATGAAGGAAGGGCTTGACGGTTTCAAAGGGACCGGAGTTTCTAAAATAGTAGCTGTTCCTATTTTCCTGGCACACGGCGTACATACGATGGAATATATTCCCCAGATCCTTGGCATAAGCAAGGAATCCCGGAAAACCATGATAAAAATTGATGGCAGGGATGTAGCACTTATTTATTCAGAACCTCTGGGTGTTGATGAACTGGTCGCAGAGCTGGCATACAAGAGGGTTAACGAAGCCATTTCCTCGAATTAATGTTTAATAATTGATGCTATTTAATAGTTCATCCAGGATTGCTGTACTTGATCTGACACATGGCGGGGCTGTAATAGCCAGGAAGTTAAAGAAAATCACAGGATCAGTGACTGCTATAGATGTATACAGGAAGCTCAGTCCTGAATTATTGGATAAACTTGAAAGTGAGGGGATCAAAACTTCAAGGGAATCCTTAAAAGCATCGGATTTCGATTTTATAATAGCTCCGGTGCACCTTGATTCTCATTATCCTATGCTTCTGGATGCGGCAGCGAATAATATCCCGGTTTTATCCCATCATCAAGCTGTAGGGCAGATCTTATCAGGATATGACTTGAAGAACAAAACTCTTATCGAGCTGACCGGTACAAAAGCCAAAACAAGCACCACAATTCTGCTGGCAGATATTTTATCAAAGGAAAAAAAAGTTATCTCGCATACAAGCAGGGGTCTTGAAGACTGGAGTACAGGAACAATAATCAGGAAAGGATTGAGCATAACGCCAGCAAGTATCCCCGCAGCGCTTGATACTGTTGATGATGCAGGAATTGAATTCGACGTGTTCATATCCGAGATCTCACTTGGGGGAACAGGTTCTGCTGATCTCGGTATAATTACAACTATTGCTAATGATTATAAGATCGCCAATAACACAAGGCTTGCAAGTGAAGCTAAGCGCAGGATGATACTTGATGCCAGGTCTGGAAGCGTGCTTGTTGTAAATAATGATGCTTTGAGGTTTTTCGGGGCATGCAGGCGGGATATTAATGTTATCTCATTTACCGATTCAGTCAATGCTTCATGCAATGTTTATTATGAGAGCATGGACTGCAAAGGCGCAACATTAGCCTATTTTCTTGGGAATAAACATGGTAAGATCTATATCAGGGAAGCGGCAGATTACGATATAACTTCTTATAAAACTGCCTTTGTATGTGCTACTGCTGCTGCTCTTACCCTGGATATCGATCCCGGGGCAATTGAGCGTACATTACTGGAATTTAAGGGTGCACAGGGGCGAATGACAAAAAAACCCCTTGATGGAAGAATGCTGATCGACAACTCAAACTCAGGAATGGATATCAGGACAGCCGAAAAAGCGCTTGATTATTCAAAAAACGATGGGGGAAGAATTGTCATGGTGCTTGGTGAAGAAGCAAAAGAAGTTTGCGAAGGACTTGATCCATCGGGTGTTGACCGATTCATTCATAAACATATAAATGAACTTGCTGCCATTATACTTGTGGGGGAAAGGATGAGACCATTCATTGAAATTGACCCAACAAAAATCCATCATGCGAATGATCTGCCTGGCGGGATCGAGCTTGCAAAATCATTGACAAAGGAAAAGGATATCATTTTATCCTGTGTAAAGTGTTTCAGGTGAAGCGGTAAATCTAAACAATCAAAAAATAACTACTACAACAATATGGAGCTTAATAAACCAATTATTCCTGCAAGAATAACGGAAAATATGTCTGTCAGCGAGCTTGTTACTTCTTTTTCGGGTTGCGCTTTCGGTGCAGGCCGCATTTATGAAGCTGTTGACATATACCGGGAAATGATATATGATAAGGATTGCACAAAATTCTTCGGCCTTGCAGGGGCGATGGTACCTGCGGGGATGAGGCATATTGTAAGCGATATGATACGGAGCGGGGAAATTGATATTCTCGTCAGCACAGGCGCAAACCTTGTTCATGATATAATAGAATCCATGGGTCTTCACCATTACAAAGGAACTGATGTAACAGATGATATCCAGTTAAAACATGATGCAGTCAACCGTATATACGATGTGTTCCTGCCTGAGCGTCATTTCACTGATCTTGAAGAGAAAATGCAATCAATTTTCAAAGAGATCCCTGAGAAGCTTTCGATTACTGAACTTCTCTCGCACATTGGCGAAAGACTTGATGACAAAAACTCGATATTAAAAAGCGCATACGATATGGGTGTGCCTGTTTACTGCCCTGCAATCCAGGATTCTATCATCGGATTGCAGGCATGGCTATATAAGCAGACAAAGCCGCTGAATGTGGATGTCTTTGCCGATATGAGGGGATTGATCGACAGGTGCTATGAGGCAAAACGCGCCGGAGTTGTTATAATCGGCGGCGGTGTACCCAAGAACTTCATTTTGCAATCTATGCTCGTTACTCCGCGTTCTTTTGATTATGCGATACAACTCACCATGGACAGGCCTGAGACCGGCGGACTTTCCGGCGCAACGCTTGATGAGGCGCGCTCGTGGGGTAAGATCGGTGAGAATGCAAGGTCTGTGACAGTATATTCTGATGCGACGATCACGCTTCCCATAATCGTGGCCGCGGCAAAAAGTGGGAAATTAGAATAGAATAAAATTAAATCAAATAATCTTATTCTCTCCCATCAATTTCTGGGTCGCTATCCAGAAGCATATTACAGTAAATGGATATGTTATGAGCTCACCCACAGCTAGAGCCCCCCCGATAGCGTTGATCACAAGCAGGATAACACCGAGTATTATAGAGAATTCAAAATTATCCCTTCCGATCCTGTAGCTTTTCTTGAGTGAATCTATAGCTCCAAGTTTCTCCCCGATCGCGATAGGGATGGCATACTGGAAAAGGAACATCAGTATCAATCCAGGGATAACGAGAAGAATTAATCCGATCAATATCGCCAGGCCGCCAATAATAACCATCACCCAGCTTACGACAAAGTAATCAAAACCCTTGAAAACATCTTTTATTTCCACATTTTCCCCGCGGATGATCTTGCGTCCCATGATGTATAGACCGAAAAGCAGTGGAGGCGCCGTAATAATGAGAATCGAACCTATTGCTGCGACCACTGCGGCAACAATAAATATAGCGAATTGTTTCTTATAAATATCAAAACCTTCACTTAATATATCTTCCACATTAAAATTCAAAGGATCAACTCCAGGTTAATATTATCCCTGACAAAATATATAGTTTGTCCTGATTAGTAAATTGAAAAAGCTGTAACAATCAAAGCAATTGGATTATTTATGTTCAACGAAGGCAATTTCGAGAAAAACATCTCCATGAAGTTCATACAGACGCTGAACAGGCATCTTCCAGTAAAAAGGAGGACGCTCAAAGAACTTCTTGGAGAAGATAGGCCAAACATAAAAAGCCTGGATGGTTCAACTCATTCTTTTGATAAAAAAGAACTTGAAAAGATCGCTTCCATAATACCTGAATGGGGGCATGATAAACTGAGGCTTCCCATATATCTTGAGATGTGTTCCTCGATGGAAAGAGGCACAATTAAGGTTTCGGGAAGGGCAGAATGCATGATAGTAAGCAGAGTTCTGTATGATGATGAAGAGCTTAAGAAGAAGGAAATTAAGGATTCCATGATCTTCTACTATCCCTACCTCAGGAAAGTACGAAAAGAACTTCCAACAACAACACAATTCATGTTTACGATGTAACCGATAGAAAACTATATAAGCCTGCAAACGGTAGCCTATAGTCGGTCTCATACATATCCTTCATTTGAGTTATATCTCAAGTTGGGTAAAAACTTGTAAACGTTATTTCATTGTAAGCGAATCTAAAAAACCAGATGAGGATATGTGGGACCATAAAACCAAAGGAGAAAAGAAAATGGCAAAACCAATAATGGATAAGTTTCCGGCGTCAAGTATCACGAAAAGGCAAAATTGGCAAAGCGGGATAGGTAAAAAGGATTTAATCATAACACAGAATGATTTATAATAATAGATAGTAATAAAGTGAAAATGAAAAGATAAGTGATGAACATGGCAATTACAAATGAAGATATATTAAGATCCATAGAGGAAAACCAGGTCAGGTTTTTAAGACTCCAGTTTGTTGACATTGGCGGAATGGTCAAGAATGTGGGCATACCTGTATCACAGGCAGAAAAAGCCCTTACATCAGGAATAGCATTTGATGGTTCTTCGATCGAAGGATTTGTCAGGATAGAAGAATCTGACATGATCCTGAAACCTGATAATAACACTTACATGATCCTTCCATGGGATGTTAGCGGCGGAAAGGTGGCAAGGCTGATCTGCGATGTTTACAGGCCGGACGGAAAGCCCTTTGAAGGCGATCCTCGCTATGTTTTAAAGAGGGCAATACAGGCAGCTGCCAAAAAAGGTTTTGTAATGAACAACGGACCTGAGCTTGAATTCTTTTTCTTCAAGAGAAAAGACGGGCAAGCAACCTGTATACCCCATGACTTCGGGGGCTATTTTGACTTTCCTCCCATAGACCAGGCTGAAGAGATACGACAGAATATAGTAGTGGCCCTTGAGAATATGGGATTCAATATTGAAGCTTCACATCATGAAGTTTCCATAGGGCAGCATGAGATAGATTTCAAATATGCAGATGCTTTAAAAACGGCGGATAATGTCATTACTTTTAAGTTCGTTACCAAGACCATCGCGCAGAGAAATGATTTGCATGCATCTTTCATGCCAAAACCAATCTTTGGTATTAACGGCTCAGGTATGCACACAAATATCTCCTTATTTAAGAATGGAAAAAATGCATTCTACGATGAATCAAAGGATATGCAAGTCAGCGATACTTTAAGATATTTTGTTGGCGGCCTGAAAAAACACGTCAAATCATTTACAGCTGTCACGAATCCCATCGTGAATAGCTTCAAGAGGATCGTTCCGGGTTATGAAGCCCCGGTATATATTGCATGGTCAGGAGCCAACCGTTCATCCATGATACGCATACCGGCAGCAAGAGGCATGAGCACCCGCATTGAACTCAGAAGCCCTGACCCGTCATGCAACCCATATCTATCCTTTGCTGTGATCCTGATGTCAGGACTTGACGGTATTGAAAACAAGATCGATCCTGGTGAGCCAACAACACTCAACCTGTTCCATCTTGATGACGAAGAACGCAAAAATCATGGGATCGAATCCCTTCCCGGCAGTCTTAAGGAAGCGCTTGATAACCTTGAAACCGACAACGTAGTCAAAGATGCACTCGGAGAACATGTATACGAGGATTTCATGAGACTCGGAAGGGCAGAATGGGATGCATACAGGATAAGCGTACATGACTGGGAAATTAACCGCTACCTGAATATTATATAAGCAGGAGACATATTACAGGACGAATGAACACAACAACTATAGACTCAATGGTTCAAAGAAAACTCATAGAGATACTGCGGATACTCCATGAGAACCAGGAGCCCATAGGGGCGCGGCTTATTGCCGACAAGATGAACGAGCGCGGATACCCCATTGGAGAAAGGGGTGTCCGTTATCACCTCCGCATCCTTGATGAGCGCGGTCTCACTAAACGCCAGGGTTATGACGGAAGGATCATTACTGAGCGCGGGATAAAGGAGCTTGAAAATGCACTTGTCGGGGACAGGATGGGTTTTATTATAACAAGAATAGAGAAACTCATTTACGATACTACTTTCGATCTTAAGACCGGGCAGGGAAATGTGATCATCAATACTTCGATCATCGATAAAAAAGATATCGATGAAACTCTTAAGGTCATGCAGCATGTGATAAGTGAAGGTTATTGTTTCAGTCCTTTTGTAAAAATAATGGAGGAAGAGACTTCCAATTCTGATATTAATATCCCTGAAGGCAAAATTGGAATTGCCACTATGTGCAGTATAACGATCGACGGGGTTTTGCTAAAAAACGGTATTCCTGTTACTCCGAAATATGGAGGATTACTGGATGTGAAAAACAGGAAGCCAACAGGTTTTGAGGATATTATTGTTTATAATGGTACGTCTATTGATCCTATGAAGATCTTTATCTCAAAGAAAATGACACATGTGCTTGATGCTGTTGATACGGGTTCAGGAAGACTTCTTGCAAACCTTCGTGAGATCCCGATGTCATCTGTCATGGAAGCTCAAAAAGTTTTGAAATCTGCAATGGGTATAGGGATCGCTGATATTACCCGGATCGGGGAACCAGGAATGTCGGTGCTGAATGCGCCTGTTGATTCGGGAAAAGTAGGAGTTGTGGTATATGCGGGGACAAATATCATGGCAGCGGTTGAGGAAAGCGGAATTAATGTGGCAACATTTCCGATATCAACGATCATGGATTTCAAGGAATTGACAGCACTATGAAAATGAATGCGAAGATCAAGGCTGAACTCATTTCTATCGGGGCAATTGATATTGATCCATCAATTCTTGGAAGGCTGACCATCCCGACAGCAGGACCTGGCGCAGGGGGCAAGGCTTTTTTCTTCAATTCCGGCGGTCACCGTGTGCGCCTTGTGGTGGATGAAGGCTCACCTCTACGCGCAATTAAAGATAATGGCGGGATCGTGATCATAAAAGGCGGGAAGGAGTTCGTGAGAGGAACGATCGAGGAAGAACTCATACACTGTCCAGAGCAGGCATATATTACAATGAGTGAGCGCTGTATTTATGATTGTAAATTCTGCCCTGTCCCGAAATTAAAGGGAAAGGTCAAATCTTCAGAGGAATTGCTTGCGCTTGTAGAAGAAGCCTTCAAATTGGGCAGAATGAAAGGAATTTCCCTGACATCAGGAGTTGAAGTGTCACCTGAAAAAGAAGTGGAACGTGCGGCAGAGCTTGTCAAAAAACTGAAGAAATACAATGTCCCGATAGGTGTTTCCGTCTATCCAACAAAGGACTCATCCCGCATATTGAAAGAAGCGGGAGCAAGTGAAGTTAAATATAATGTTGAGACCATGGACAGGGAACTTTATGAGAAATACTGCAAGAAGCCACCACTTGATTTCACACTTGAATGCCTGAAGGATGCAGTCAGAATATTCGGAAAAAACAATGTTTATACGAACTTCATTGCCGGCCTTGGGGAGACAGACGAAACAATTGAAACGAATTATGAGATACTTGCGAAAATGGGCGTTATCCCGATAATCCGCGCTGTTGGTGTGCATCCTCTGCGCTTTGGTGAACTGGAAGCAGAGCGCCCTACAGCAGAAAGGCTGCTCAAGCTTGCGAAGATGTCACGCAGGATACTGGATAAATACGGGCTTGATGCGAGTAAGGCAAAGACAATGTGCCTGCCGTGTACCGGGTGTGATCTGAATCCGCATGTGGATTTATGATTAAGGAGAGGATTCTCCATTTCAAGGAGTTCTGTGATGAGCATCTCTTGGCGCCAGGCTGTTACCGTGGTTCTGTAGGGAATGGAATGTTGTAAGTATATAAATTGAAACACAGGATTTACATCATGCTAAAAACGCTAGCTAAAGGCCAAGTACTTAAGTCTGGGATTTGTGACTGCATTCACACTGGTTCTCATGCTCCCAAAGGCAATTAGAATCTAGAACAACATCCTCAACACAGAAAATCAGGCGCCTAAAAATATTCTTTTGGACTCCTACGAACATCTTCCAAAACCTCAATTATTCTTTTCTTAATGTTTTCTGTATGCTGTGAATTATCAAGTTCTTCCAATAATTTAGATTTAAACTTTAATTTAGTCTCCCCGCTTAATCTTCCTGATCCACTATCTGATCTAACTTTATTATACAATTCATCGCTTTCACACAGGATAATTTTTGTAAATATTTCGATTATACATTCATTATTAATATCTACTAATATACCGATAGCCTCAGAACGAACTCCGGGACTCGAATCGTTCTTGGCTAGATCTACAATATGTAAGCTGTATCTATCAATCAATTTTTGCTTTGATTCATCAGTATTATCAATACGAAGCATTAACTGAAGAATATATAATACCTTTTTTCGTACCTCTGACTCTTTGTCTTTCAATAATTCTTCAAGTACGTCAAGTATTCGTATTTCATCGAACATTTCTCTTTTATAGGCTAGAAGTTCAAGTTCTCTTAATCCCTGTAAACGAACTTCTTTATTAACCCGCTGAATAGCTTTCAAACATAGCTCGATTTCTTCAGGCTTGATTTTGGTTTTAACTTCCTCTTCATATAATGGTTCTCCCCATCCCAAGAGATTTTCTGTCTCCTTCGTTTTGTAATCCAGACCAAGCTTTTCTTTTGCAAGCGGAATTAAGCCAGTAATATCAAGATAATCTATATTTGATCCCACTCTTATCGGGAACCTAATTTTACTATCAACGTGAATCTTATTTTCACTTTTAGGAACATTAATTAAAACAACTTTCACCCCATTATAATCTCTTTCTTCAATATCAATATAAACTTGCGGACGGCAATTTTTAGCTTGCTCCGAGATGTACTCCCGTTCACCTTTTTTAAGAGTATAACCAACCGTTTCTTTTAAATCATTAATTCCGACAACGAATAGACCCCCTTCAGTATTAGCAAAACCAGCAAAATATGTAGATAACCGATATTTAATATTATCATTTAAAGTTCCTTTGTACTCAAACGATACACTTTCACCTTTTTTAATAAGATCAGCTATTTGTTCATTTAATATCTTGATTGGCATAATTTGTTTACACGATTCAGCATAAGATAAAGATTTTTTAGATATAGTATTTTTTAATTCGGTTGCTACTTTGCTTCTGTATAGATTAGGATTTCGGCAATAATCGAAATACTAAATAGTATTGAGTTATGCTTAAATATCGATAAAGCAGATTACAATGAAAATACGTGAAATCATAAAATTGCTAGCAGCTGATGGCTGGTATCTTGTTGCAAGGCAGACCATCAGCAATATAATCATCCAGCCAAACCAGGCAGAGTAACATTCGCAGGTCATCCAGGCGATGATTTGTCAGCAGGAACATTAAACAGTATATTGAAGCAAGCTCAGTTAAAGAAGGTGAAGTAAAAATGTATCGTTTCCTTGTAGTGATTGAAAATGCAAATAAGAACTATTCGGCATATTCACCGGATTTACCGGGATGTGTGGCTACAGGCGCCACCCGCGAAGAAGCTGAGAATAATATGTATGAAGCTATTGAAATGCATATACAGGGATTACTGGAAGATAAATTTCCCATTCCGGAATCAAAGTCATTTGCGGAGTACATAGCTATTGCTGAAAAAACAGGTATGGAGCAAACGGCTTAAAGAAAATAACCGTCCACCGCAAAGTCAGCTATGAACCCCTGTTTCATAAATGAGCATGAAAAAAAACAACGAACTAATACGAACTGAAACGAACTCCGGTAGCGTGAGTTCGTATGTAGTTCGTCCGAGTTCGTTGTTAATTTTTTCATACCAGAACGCAAAGCATAGCTTGATATTTCCTCATAATTTTGCTTTGATTATTAAAACTATTTATGATTAAAGAGCTAAGAATACCACGCACAGAGCTTGATTTGATACAGGCTGAACTGCAAGCCAACAAACCATATGAAGCCTGCGGTGTTCTCATTGGAACTATCGATGGAATGATAGCGCATGTCGAAAAAGCCCTGTCCATAAGAAATGTGAAGCGCACGCATAGGAGTTTTGAACTTGACCCGAAAGAGCATTATAATGCATGGAACGAGGCCGAAAAGAACGGCAAGGAAATTGTCGGAGTTTATCATACTCACCCTGTCTCTTCTGCCGTCCCTTCGCTCTGGGACAGGGAGACGATGCAGAACGATACTTCGGTCTGGCTTATCGCAGGGGCTGATGGGATGAGGGCGTATGTGTGGGAGAATGGATTGAAAACTGTAAAAATAATAGAGGTATAGGCGTTCTCCCTGGAGATTATGACCGTTATCTTTTTTTATCCAAAGGCGTATATGAAGCCCAGGAGAAAATATGTTTAAAAAAATTATATTATTAATTATGTTATTAGCCGTGGCTGCTTTTGTTTCCGGTTGTATTGATGATAAAACTGGTAATAATACAGGTAATAATACAGTAAATAAAACTGATACGATCAAATACGAACAAATGCCCACTGTTAATTTGCCTTCAGGTATCACATTCATAGGTGTTACTGAAACTTATGTTCAAATCGGTAACTCTTCGAGAAAAGCCATAGAAGGAATCTATAAGACCGATATCGATGACCTTGATGTAAATATAGATGTTTTCAATACAGAAACGCCGCAGGTACTTATTGACGAGTATAAATCACAGTACAAAAATGCTAGCTATAATCCATTTACTGAGATTTCCTTTAATGATCATAAAGCAACACAAGTGATACGATATAGAACAAAAAATGGGACTCAAATTCCTATATATAGTGTTATCTGGACAACCAAAGATTCAATGATTAAAGTCGGGCCATCAACCGATGCCAAAAAAGTGATTAACCTGGCTACAGCAACCAATAGTTAAAGAAGGTTCATCATCTTGTGCGTTTGCCCGATAGCACGCACATCTTTTAATTTTTCGCCGGCAAAATCCATCAGTTCAAACAATAATGATGAAGGGACTTTTTTATCTGAAGTTACAGGCTGAAGGATAAAAGGTATATTATCGTCAATTGATTGGACACCTTCGATAGCAAATGATAATGACTGTTTTGTAGTCTCTGGCATGATTATTACTTTTACAAAGGTCTTTGCAGTCTCATTCAAGATAGAGATCGTCTCAAGCTCCCTATTCAAAAGTTGCGAATAATGGTCAGTACAATCATGTTCTGGCAATTTAATGTCGCATGATGCTATTGCGATAATATCCTTTAATTCCCGCGCTTTTTCAGGAAAGCCGGAATTAGTTTCAAGGTATAAGGGATATTCCAGGTCAAGCGTCTTGATAAAATCTGCATGCAGCAATGGTTCCCCACCTGTCAGGCTGACATGTTTTGTTGAGGATGTCCACAATTTCCGGATAAAATCTGCCACCTCTTCCCTATAAAGAGGTGTTTGCGCAAAGATAAATTTTCCACTTCCTGCATGTGTCTCAATCCTGCATGAGCCTGAAATTTCACGTGTTTGTGGTGTGTCGCAATAAGAACAATGCAACTGGCATTTTTCAAACCTGACAAAAACTTGGCGCATGCCTGCATAAGGACCTTCGCCCTGTATGGAATTGAATATCTCGTTTATGTATGCAGGCATTGATACCAATAGTATTTCAACTATTTTACAAAATCAATCCCGTATTTAGCCGTAGAAATATTTCCTTTGGTATTCTTACCAAGAATCTGCGGTGATGTAACACCTGTAACAACGACCATTGTGCGTACAACATTTTCAAGGTCAGGGTCAACCATTGCGCCCCATATCAGCCTTGCCCGGGGATCAATGCGTGTATAAAGCTCATTCACCACACTTTCAGCTTCAGCTATGGTCATATCCGGCCCTCCGACTACATTTACAAGTGCGCCTGATGCGCCTGATACATCAACATCAAGGAGGGGGCTCCTTAGCGCTCTCTGGACGGATTCCAATGCTTTGTTCTCGCCTTCAGCCTCACCAAGACCTATCATCGCAACGCCACTCTTTTGCATAATAACCCTGACATCAGCAAAATCAAGATTCACAAGACCGGGTTTTGTGATCAATTCGGTTATTCCTTTTACTGAGCGCATAAGGACCTCATCGCATACTTTAAAAGCTGTCTGCAAAGGTAGATGAGGGACAACTTCAAGCAATTTGTCATTCGGGACAACTATTACGGTATCTACGGCATCACGGAGGCGCTCAAGTCCTGCTTCAGCATTATCCATGCGGATTTGTCCTTCGACTGAGAATGGAAGTGTTACAACAGCTATTGTCAATGCCCCTGCATCACGTGCAATTTCTGCAACAATAGGCGCAGAGCCCGTTCCCGTTCCTCCGCCAAGTCCGCATGTTATGAAAACAAGATCTGCATTCCCCACAGCTTTTTCAATCGCAGGTTTTGATTCCTGGGCTGCATCCTGCCCTATCTGGGGCAGACTTCCGGCGCCAAGCCCTCTTGTCCTGTTTCTCCCGATAAGGATTTTCTTTTTAACCTGGATATTTAATAAATGCTGGGCATCTGTATTGATAGCGTACAGTTCCGCCCCAATTATTCCCTCATCGGAAATTCTCTGGATCGTATTCGAGCCAGATCCTCCACATCCTATGACAACAATATTTGTCTTTAATTCCTTTAATATTTCCAGTAGTTCCTTGTCCGTATCCCCAATTACTGGCATTGGAGATTCGCCTGCTCTTGATATTGCCTCTTTTATTATTGATTCCATGCTTCTTCTCCATCGTTTATTAATCTAATGGCTCTTTTATTTGTTTCATACACCATCTCTGGATTTATAGTTTTTCCGTCTATTATCACGGATTCACCCCTTGCCAGCCGCCCATACAACTGCATATCCGTAATCCCGAGTGATTTAGCCAGTTCCGGACTAAACTTCCTGTCAGATATTTGCAGTATTCCTTTATCCAGACAGACATCATAATTTTTTTTAATAATTTCCACGCATTTATCCCTTAATTCTTCCGCAGCCAGCCTGGCGCATGAATCATCAATCCCGATAAGGATATGAGCAAATCTTCCATCTTCATATTCGATATAGGCTATATCATGGTCGGAGAGAAAAGTTTTAAGGCCGATCTTATCAAGTTTTTCCGCTTCGGATAAAAGTGCAGGATTGATCTTTGCGATCTTGACCCTCGGGCAGATGCATGTCTGGCAGGAGGACAGGGCACATTTTATCCTGTCAGTAATCACAGGTTTCCCGGAAGGGCATATCTCCTTTACTCTTTTTCGCAACTGCATGCAAAATTCCCAGGGTATCCCATCCATTTCCCTGATGTCGCTTTCCTTTAACACTTCAAAACCGCTGGCTTCAATCATCTTACCCAGCTTCTCACGCTGCTCACCCTTCATGGATTTCCGGTCAACATATGCAAAATCAGCTCCGCTTCTCACAAAGGCCTGGCGTATCATGGTCTCATCCAGTTCATCGAGGGCATAGGAGGGGAAAATGTGACCGAAAGTGATATCCGTAGAAAGGATCAGCGAAGTTTGTCTTGGCGCATAATGCGTGCCCCCGAAACCCACAGCTACAGGTGAATCATTATCTTTAAAAAGAAGTATGGCTTCCGCAACTATTCGCCCTGCAACGTTATCAAGCCATTGGCCTATGCTGCTTCCCACTTCAATAAAAACGGATGGCACATCAAGGTCGCTTGGGCCATGGTGCGTACATTCCAGAGTAACTTCATAATCTTCATTTCCGGCAAGAATTTTCAGCGAGCGAAGCAGCGACCTGACAGCTTGAGGGGCAGCGGTTGAAAGTTTCCGGGAAATTCCTCCGAATTTTGCTTCATTAACATTACCCGTAGAATGTACAGTAAGAATAGCGCGTAAATCTTTGCTTCTGTGTTTGGAAGCAAATATCATAAGTGATGCAGGATAACCCAATCCGGCTAACTTTTTATCCAGACCATCTTGAAAAATCAGTGATTCTTCTATTTCCACTATCCTGAAATCCTTATATTCAAAAACCGGAATATTTTCTTCAGATGATATGTTATTCCATTTTCGAAGGGAGAAGAGGCAATTCTTAATATTCTGGCTTGCCCTGTCCTGATTTGAACAGACAATCGTGACTTTTGGTTCACCTTTCAAAACACTGCCTTCTGCAACTCTGATATATGAAAAAATTAATCAAAGTCGCTGCCAGTGATCATCTTCTTATCAACAATTGCATAATCCTTGGCGGCCCTTACTGCTTCGAATGGTATCAATACATAATTATTTTGTTTCTTGTATTTTGATGTATCTATACTATTCGTTGGTTTCACGACAAGATATATCAAAGCTCCGCCCTGCATATCCATTACAACATCGGTAGCATATCCCAGCTCTGACCCGTCAGTAAGCATTACTCTCTTATTTGCTAAATTTTTTGCAAGTATTTTTGCCATAGTAATCCCTTCATGAACCTTGGGTTCATCTAATGTGCTTTTTTCACCTGTAACCTATATAAGACTTCTGTTCCTGTTTTGTCCCGCCTTTAAATTGCTCCTGAAGCTTCTGGTAATATTCCACCATATCATCGGCAAGAGCAGGCCTCACTTTCTTAAGAGCTTCACGGAAATGTTTCATTTCCACGATATCTGTATCGAAATTCTCCCTGAGAGCAAGCATTGCCGCTTCCCTGCACAGGGATTCGATATCAGATCCCACATAATTTTCCGTAAGATCTGCAAGTTCTTCAATATCCACGTTATCGGAAAGATGACCGTTTTTCAGGTTTTTAAGGTGGATATTGAATATATCGATCCTTCCGGCTCTTCCCGGGGGCCCTATAAAGACAAGCCTGTCAAACCTGCCTGAGCGTATCAGGGCAGGGTCTATTATCTCAGGCCTGTTGGTCGCTGCAATAACTACCACATTCTTTAATACTTCTATTCCATCAAGTTCTGTGAGTAGCTGATTGATCACCCTTTCTGATGTCTTTGAGCCAAATTCAGTGCCACGGATGGGGGCGATAGCATCAAGTTCGTCAAGAAAAATTATTGCTGGTGAAACCTGGCGTGCTTTCTTGAATACTTCGCGTATGGCTTTCTCGGATTCTCCGACCCATTTGGATAGAAGCTGCGGGCCGCGTACACTTATGAAATTAGCAGAGCTTTCATTGGCCACTGCTTTTGCCATGAGCGTTTTTCCAGTACCTGGAGGACCGTAAAGGAGTATTCCTCTTGGCGGACGGATGCTCATTTTATGGAATTTCTCTGGGAATTTTAATGGCCATTCAACTGCTTCTTTTATTTCCTGCTTGGCGTCATCAAGACCCCCAACATCATCCCAGACAACATCCGGCACCTCGATCATTACTTCCCTCATTGCCGAGGGTTCAACTTCCTTTAATGCCTCTTCAAAATCGTTAGCTGTTACCTGCATGCTTTCCAGCATTTCGCGGGGAACGATCTCTTCAAGTTTTATCTGGGGGAGATATCTTCTTAGCGCCTTCATAGCTGCTTCCTTGGCAAGCGCCGAAATATCCGCACCTACAAACCCATGCGTCCTGTTGGAGATGTATTCAATGTTCACTTCATCGGAAAGCGGCATACCTCTTGTATGTATCTGGAAAATCTCGACCCTGTCAAGCCTGTCAGGGACACCGATCTCTATCTCGCGATCAAATCTTCCGGGTCTGCGAAGCGCCGGGTCAATAGCATCAATGCGGTTCGTTGCACCGATCACAACCACCTGGCCTCTTTCTTCCAGCCCGTCCATCATTGTAAGGAGCTGTGCGACCACGCGCCGCTCAACTTCACCGGTTACTTCTTCCCTTTTCGGGGCAATGGAATCCAGTTCGTCAATGAATATAATGGAAGGCGCAGCTTTGTTTGCCTGCTCGAATATCTCCCGAAGCCGCTGTTCGCTCTCCCCGTAATATTTGCTCATGATCTCAGGACCCGCAATAGAAAAGAAATTGGCCCCGGATTCATTTGTTACTGCTCTTGCAATGAGTGTTTTTCCGGTTCCAGGAGGGCCATGCATCAAAACACCTTTGGGCGGCTCGATACCCAATCGTTCAAATACTTCAGGGTGTTTCATGGGAAGTTCTATCATCTCACGCAGGCGCTGGATCTCATCACCCAGGCCCCCGATGTCTTCATAAGTTATCCCTGTCCCTGTTACATCAAGAACAACAGGTTTCTCCCTTAGTGTTATTTCTGTCTTATCAGTAATTAAAATAATTCCTTCGGGTTCGGCTTCGATAGCGATAAGGGGTATTGCCTGCCCGGTAACGACCCTGCCCAAAAATGGATGTGCCATCGTACTCATTACAGGGATTATATCCCCTTTGCTGATGGGGCGTTTCATGATCTGGCGTTTTACCATTTCTTCAGCATCCCCGCCGAATTGTATGGAAGTACCTTCAGGCGGCGCAAGAACTACCTTTTGTGCAGGCTGGACATTTGCTTTTTTCAGTTTGATCGTATCACCGATACCAACCCCTGCATTCTGCCGTATAAAACCGTCTATACGAATGATATTTTCTTCCCAGTCATTCCGGTCAGCTCGCCAGACCTTTGCAGCGGTTGATTTTTTCCCTTCGATCTCGATTATGTCACCGGGTATCAGCTGCAAGACCATCAGAGTATGCGGGTCAAGCCGTGCTATTCCTCTTCCTGAATCATTCGGATATGCTTTTGCAACAGTAAGTTGTTTTCCATCATTTTCGTCCATTTTTATATCCCCTCAGATATATTCCTTCTCGATATTTTTTGTTGATATATTTTATCAGGTTATCTAATTGTATCACATGGATAAAAATATATGCCAGAGGTTTTAAGGGTTATAAAGGAATAGTGCAGTGAGCATCTACCTAGTTAAATGCTCTTACTATTTTTGGATTCCTCTAAGGGCTGATTTTAACTGGAGGTCTATATTGTATGACTGACATGACAAAATAGTTTCAATCCCTCTAAGGGCTGATTTTAACTTTGTAACATATGCACCAGTAATATCGCTCTGCAACGGTTTCAATCCCTCTAAGGGCTGATTTTAACTGAAAAATAGACGCCTACAATGAAGATTAGAACCCCGTTTCAATCCCTATAAGGGCTGATTTAAAAAAGGGTACCTATAGGTTAAGAATGAAAAAGTTTAGGGTTTACAAACCATATAAGAT